>CAZTTI010000076.1:0-6693 GCA_964615925.1 uncultured Solibacteraceae bacterium | reverse complement strand
TGCAGTCGGGTCTCGGCGACGAGGCTGCGGAACTGCTCCAGATCGGACTGGACCGGTTTCCGGATTCCCGCGTGCTCCGCGTCTATCAGGCGGAGGTCTACGCCGGGACGGGGCGGACGGCTGACGCGCTGCGGATTCTGGAAGAGGCGAGCGGCCTCTCCCTGCCCGAAGGCACCGACGCGTCTCTGGACGTCGAGCAGCGGAGCGCGATCCAGCAGCGGATCGGCGACATGCACCAGGCCTTGTTCGAGTACGATGACGCCGTCGCCGCCTACCAGCGCGCGCTCGAGATCGCTCCCGGGGATCCGGCCGGCCATCTCAAGCTCGGGAAATCCTACCTGAGCACCAACCGCGTCGACGACGCCATCGCTGAATTCGAGCGTGCGGCCACTGAAGCGCCCCGGGATCCGGAGATCCCGTTGAATCTGGCGGAAGCCTACCTCTCGGCCGCCCGCGCCGACGAGTCGGCCGCCGCGGCCGAACGCGCGATCGCGCTCGGGGCGACGGACCCGCGGGCCCTCTACCTGCTGGGGCGGGCCTTGATCCAGGCGGGCCGCGTGGGGGAGGGACAAGAACAGCTTGCGGAATATCAGCGGGTCGACGCGGCCTTGTCCGACGCCGAGCACCGGGACCGGGACGTGGCGGCCATCAAGAGCGAAGCGATCGCGGCGTTCATGAACGGCAACCCGGAGGCTGCCGAGACGCGGCTCACCGAGGCGATCGGGAGGTACGCGGATTCGGCCGATCTCCGGATGACGCTCGGCCTCGTCTACGAACGGATGGGGCGTTCCGAAGACGCGGTCCGGGTTTTCGAGGACATGATCGACGATGGCGTCGGCCGCGCATTTCTCATTCACAGGAATCTCGCCGAGGCCTACGCGGTTCTGGACGACACCGAAGCCAGCCGCCGGCACCGCG
Source organism: uncultured Solibacteraceae bacterium (assembly GCA_964615925.1). GTDB lineage: Bacteria > Acidobacteriota > Terriglobia > 20CM-2-55-15 > 20CM-2-55-15 > JAJEDW01. The sequence goes on along the minus strand of CAZTTI010000076.1, from coordinate 5,775 downwards.
AGGCCTACGAGGCCACGCGGAGCTCCGAACTCATCGTGTACGCTCCGCAATGAAGACGCGCCAGGTCGACTTCCGCCGGGTTCGAATGCTGCTCGTTCTCGGCCTCTGGGCAATGCCGGGCGCGGCCACCGGCGAATTTCCGCATTTTGTCGACGTCGCGTCCGAAGTCGGGATTACGCGCGTAAACCTCAGCGGGGAGGGAACCAACGACTACATCCTCGAAGCCAACGGCAGCGGCGCCGCGTTCCTGGACTACGACAACGACGGGGACCTGGACGTGCTCATCGCGAACGGGTCGACGCTCCAGAACTTCGCCGCCGGAGGTGACCCGGTCGCCGTCCTCTACGAGAACCGCGATGGCACGTTCGTCGACGTCACCGCCGAGGCCGGACTCGACGAGCGCGGGTGGGCTTTCGGCATCTGCGTGGCCGACGTCGACAACGACGGTTTTCGGGATTTTTATCTCACCGCGTACGGTCCGAATCTCCTCTATATGAACAACGGCGACGGCACGTTCACCGAACGCGCTGGAGAAGCGGGAGTGGCCGATACGCGCTGGGGGGCGAACTGCGCGTTCGGCGACTACGACCGGGACGGGGACGTCGACCTTTACGTGGCGACGTATGTCCGGTTCGACGACGAGAGCATCCCCCGCCGCGGGAGTGGCGAATGCATGTACATGGGGACGCTCGAGGTGTTTTGCGGTCCCCGTGAGCTTGTCGGCGAGCCCGACGTTCTGTATCGCAACGATGGCAACCTCTCTTTCACCGACGTGACGGAGGAAGCCGGAATCGTCGACCCGGGGCATTATGGATTCGGCGTCGTCTTCAGCGATCTCGACAACGACGGATGGCCGGACATCTACGTCGCCAACGACTCGGTGCCCAACCTGCTCTTCCACAACAATCATGACGGGACGTTCGACGAGATCGGTCTCGTCTCGGGGGCATCGGTCAATCTGGCCGGGTATGCGCAGGCGGGGATGGGGATTGCCGCCGGGGACTACAACAACGACGGGCTCGTGGATCTCTACGTCACCCATTTCGCCGAGGACACCAACACCCTCTACCAGAACCTCGGAGGAATGTTTTTCGCCGACGTCACCGCGCGGTCGGGGGCGGCGCGCGGTTCCCGGCCCCACATCGGGTGGGGGGCCGAGTTCGCCGACCTCGACAACGACGGGTGGCTCGACCTGTTCGTCGTGAACGGACACGTGTACCCCCGCATCGACGACCTGGCCGAGGGCAGCACCTACCTTCAGAGAAAGGAAGTCTACCGGAACCTGGGTGACGGGCGCTTCGAGGAGCTGACGCTCGAACTCGGGGGCGATCTTCTCGACCTCTATTCCAGCCGTGGAGCGGCGTTCGGTGACTACGACAACGACGGGGACATCGACGTCCTCGTCACGAACCTGAACGCGCCCCCGAGCCTCTACCGCAACGAGTATTCGGGCCCCCACAACTGGATCGGCCTTTGGCTGGAGGGCACCGACGGGAACCGCGACGCCATCGGCGCCCGCGTGGAGATCGAGGCCGGAGGCCAACGGATGGTGCGGGAGCTTCGCAGCGGAGCCAGCTTCCTCTCCCACAATGACCTGCGCCTGCACTTCGGCCTTGGGGAGGCGGATGTGGTCGACACGATCCGCGTCCGGTGGCCGAACGGCCGTTTCGAGATTTTTGACGGGCGGGCTGCGGGAAGTTACGTCACGATCCGGGAAGGGGAAGGGGCAGTTCCGGAGTAGGAGGAACCGAATCTCATGTGTTCGATGGGGATTTCATGGGAGGAAGCACCTCACGGCGATTTCGGCATCGGGGTAGGCCGCCAACTCCAGCGTCTGGTCGGGGCCCAACTCGGTGACCGTCCCGTAGGCCTTCCCTTCCGGCGCGCGATGCACGATCAGGCGAGCCGTAACAGGAGAAGACGATCCATCACGATCGTGGTCCCGAGTTGCCGGGCCGCGGAAGCATACCACGCGCTGATCGGGCCGGCCGGGCAGGCAAAACTTCGCTTGACAAGGGTTCCAGCCCAGCCCTACGCTCATAGTGTTAGTTATGAACACAAACTCCCTGTTGTAGGTACCTTACCCCTTCTGTTCGGAAAGCAGTCGAATTCGTATCTTAGACCTCCCTTTCCCCACAAAGCTCCGGAAGTCCCACAACAGACGAGAATCCGCGGATATTTGCAGAGGATACGCAGAATGAAGAAACTGTACGTTGGTAACCTGTCGTTCAAAACGACGGAAGATGAGCTTGCCGATCTGTTCTCCGAAGTTGGTCAAACCGAATCCGTTCGAATCATCACGGACCGGGACACCGGGCGTTCGCGCGGATTCGGCTTTGTCGAAATGGACGACGACAATGCCGATCGGGCGATCGAGAAGTTCAACGGTATGGAAATCGGCGGGCGCGCGCTGACGGTCAACGAGGCTCGTCCTCGTGAGGAGCGCGGTGGCGGTGGCGGTGGCGGTGGCCGCGGCGGCTACGGCCGCTACTGACTCCGTTCCAGCCGACGTTCCGAGCATCAAGGGGCCGGGCTCGCGCCCGGCCCTCACCGTGTGGGCGTGCCCCCGCTCATTGCTTTTCTGTCCTACCCCACATACACTCCTACGGACATTCGATCGCGAATCGAAATCCGTCCCCTCTGAGCCACTGCTGGAGTGCATCAACCCTCAGATTGCGCCGGGTCAAGATGCCGCGCTCCTGGGACTTCGAGGTCTTCCATGAACATCCTTCTGTACAACCCGGACAACGGTGTGACACGGAACTTCATGCCACACCTGTGGATGTTCCTGTTGAAGTCCCTGACCCCCCCGGAACACGAGGTGTTCCTGATCGACGGCAACGCCCAGCCGATGAATGAGAGTGAACTGGCCGGTTTCGTTCGCGACCACCGGATCGAGCTCGTCGGCATCGGTGCGATGACGCGGATGGCGGCTCGCGCGTATCGCGCGGCCGACGCCATGCGCGCGGCGGGAGCGAAGGTGGTCTTCGGGGGGCCCCACGTCACCGAAGTTCCGGACGAACCTCTGGGAAGGTCCGGCGAACCCCGGCACGCCGACGCGGTCGCGCTCGGCGAAGCGGATGCGACCTGGCCGAAGATCGTGGAGGACGCGGCGCGGGGCACCCTTCAGGAGGTGTACAAACCGCTCAATGACACGGGCGCCGAGGTCAAACCCGACCTTTCGTCGTATCCCACGATCCCGTGGGAGGATATCGATCTGGCCCAGTTCAACCTCATCGAGCACATCCCCGGCCCGGTGCGCACCGGGTTAAGGGCGCTGGGCATGCACTGGAAGAGCCTTTATGTCGTTCCGGTCGAGTCCGGTCGCGGCTGTCCGTATGGATGCGACTTCTGCACCGTGACCGGGTTCTTCGGGGATTCGATCCGGTTCCGCACCAACGAGAGCGTCGTCGATGAATTGCTCCGGCTGAAGGCGCGTGCGCGCCGGGACGGCGGGCGGATCTCGGTCTTTTTCATCGACGACAACTTCGCGATCAACGTCCGCCGGACCAAGTCCCTGCTCCGCGAGATCATCGCCCGGGACGCGGTGTTGCCGTGGGTTGCGCAGATCAGCGCGAACCTGCTGCGTGACGAGGAGTTGCTGGACCTCATCCGCGCCAGCGGCGGAAAGTGGATCTTCATCGGGATGGAGTCGATCGACGCCGGGAACCTGTCCGGCGTGAACAAGAGCTTCAACAAACCCGGTGAATACCAGGTTGTGCTCGACAAGCTGGCCGATCGTGGAATCTATGCGATCACCTCGTTCATCTTCGGCATGGACGGGGACACGCCCGGTGTTGCCGGTCGCACCGTCGGCGCGATCGACAGTTGGGCTCCGGGCCTCCCCGTCTACGGATTGCTGACGCCGTACCCGGCCACTCCGCTCTACGACCGCCTTTCGGCCGAGGGTCGGCTCACACGCCCCCAGCATTGGCTGGACTTCCGTCCGTTCCGGATGGCCTTTACGCCTCGCGGAATTTCCATCACCGACGCCGAGAGAGAAGTCCAGGCCGCGTGGCGTCACTCGTACTCGCCGAGGGCCATTGCCCGTTCGTTGCGAAAGATCCGGAACCGGCCGTTTCACGAACGGGCGATCATGTTTTGCGCGAAGCTCGTCTTTCGGGGGATCTACTTTCCCCAGATGAAGGCCCGCCACATCGCGATGCTGGTTGTTTCGAACGGATGGACGATCGCGCGGCTGGCTGCCGAAGGCGCATTTTCACAGTTCCGGCGTCCGGTCGCCCCAGCGCCAGGCGCCGTCGCGACGTCTCGCTCGAGGCCGGTGGTGAAGAACGGCTAGCGAAACTGCGCGCTGGCGATCACGCCCCGGCCTTCCCCGATCGTGATCGTTTGACCGGCCCCGACGTCGTTGATCGTTTCGACGGTTCCGCTGGGCCAGACGACCTCGACCCGCCCGGCGTCCTCGATCGAACCCAGGCCGAACGTGAGGACGAGTTCGCTGTGTGAGAGGTAGCCCGCGCCGCTCTCGAGCGTTTGCGACTGCGACTCTCCTCCCGCCGTAACGGTGACCTTGGCCCCGAGCCCGTCGCGATTCGATTCGCTCCCTTCGAGCTTCACGCGCAGGCCGTTGCCCGCGGCCGCGTCGTTCCGGAAGAGGACGGGAGCGCCGCCGTTCGTCGTGATCAGGATATCGAGGTCGCCGTCGCGGTCGATGTCGGCGGTGGCCCCCGCCCGCCCCACCCGCGGCATCGCGAACGCTTCACCCAGGGACGCGGTCACTTCCTCGAATCCTTCTCCGGAAAGATTGCGGAACAGGTGCGGCGGCTGGGCAAACTTCGTCTGGCTCTGGATGCGTTCGAATCCGTCTTCGATGTGCCCGTTGACGGCGAGCAGGTCCAGCCACCCGTCCAGGTCGTAGTCGAAGAAGAGGGTGGCGAACGTCAGCGTCAGGAGGCTGTTCCGGCCGACGGGTGACCGCGGGGCATCGTCGATGAAGAGGCCGTTGCCCTCGTTGTGGTAAAGGGCCAGCATCTGGTTCGAAAAGTTGCCGATCACGACGCTCGGGTATCCGGACCGGTCGTAGTCGGCCGCGTCGACACCCATGCCCGCGCGCGCGACGCCGGACTCGCTGAAGGCGATGCCCGAAAGCAGACCCCGTTCGGTGAAAGTCCCGTCCTGGTCGTTGCGATACAGCTTGTTGGGTTCGGTGTCGTTGATGACCATGACGTCGGGCCAACCGTCCTGGTCGTAGTCGAGGATCCCGATTCCCAATCCCTTGGAGGCCGGATCGAACACACCGGCACGCTCGGTCGCTTCGGTGAACTGGCCGTTCCCGTCGTTCCGCCAGAGGCGCATCGAAGCGCCTTCGTAGGACTCCGGAGTGCAATAGGACTTGTTCGATCCGTCGAGCGTGCAGAACAGGTCGTCTTCGATCGACCACTGGACGTAGTTGACGACGAACAGGTCGACGTCACCGTCGCGATCGTAGTCCGACCACGCGGCCGAGGTCGAAAACTCCTCGAAGCCGGCCAGGCCGGCCTCCACCGTGCGCTCCGTGAACGTTCCATCCCCGTTGTTCTGGTAGAGGTGATTGGAGCCGAGGGCGGTGACGAACAGATCCTCGTCCCCGTCGTTGTCGTAGTCGGCTGCTGCGGCCCCCATGCCGTAGTAGTTGGTCCGGAGACCGGCCGCTCGGGTGACGTCGGAGAACGTTCCGTCCTGGTTGTTCCGGTACAGCGCGGACGAAGTCGCCTGGCCGCCGTCCTCGGGCCAGTTCGCGCTGTTGACAAAAAAGATGTCGGCCCACCCGTCGCC
>CAZTTI010000075.1:0-2706 GCA_964615925.1 uncultured Solibacteraceae bacterium | reverse complement strand
CGTGTCGCACAGCACCTGCACGGTGAAGTTCCCTGTCCGCGTCACGTTCGCCACGGTGGAGCACAGGTCGTTCAGGTCGCCCTGATCGCCGGAGATGAAGACGGAGTCCAGGATCTCCTGTCGGATGGCGTCGAAGGCCGCGCCGGCAGCCGGCAGCGCCGTGTGGTTCGTGGGGAAGGTAGCGACCACGGTCTTGCCCGCGGCGACGTCGGCGTTCTGCCCGTTCAGCGTCCCGGAGAGCGTGACCTGGTACTTCTTCCCGCCGCGGAACTTCGTGTCTTCATCCAGCTCCGCGGAGGCGGCAGCGATCGCAGCGTCGATGTCCGCCCACAGCGTGCGCGGGTCCGGGACCGACGACGCGTTCTGCTCGACGTAGAGCGTGGTGCTGGAGTCCGGAAGCTGCCTGGGGTCGACGACCTTCGTGGCGGAGTTCGCGTTGATCGGCCGCACGCCGTCCTGGTAGTTGCCGGAGTTCGAGTACTGCCGGTCGAGCGTGCCTCCCTCAAACCAGAGCCGCGCGCCGTTGCGTGCCGAGGCCCCGTCCTCGTGGTACTCGAGGATGCAGTTCAAGAGGGCGACGTAGGGATTCGATGCGAACTTGTCCGAGCCGACGAGCGGCTGGCGGAAGTCCACACCGTTCTTGAAGCGAACCCTGACCAGGCAGAGTTCGTACATATCGGCGTTCCGATCGGCGTCGGAAGTGCCGATCATCGCGAGGGTCTTCTTCGTCCCCGAGACCGTGTGTTCGTACACGTTATAGATGTGCGTGATCTTCTTCCCATCCCCGCCTTCCGGGGAGTCGAGGGAGTGGTCGATCATCTCGTCACCGGAACCGCCGGAATCTCCGTGGTGCCAGTTCCACACGTAGATGCCCATCGTGAAGATCGGCGAGAGGTTGTGCTTGTTCGAGAAGAACCGCTGCGCGTCGTGACCGGATCCGAGCGGTGTGTGGTGCTCGAGGTTCAGCAGAATGATGTTGCCGCTGCCCGTCGGCCCGGAGGTCGTGGTCTGGAAGTAGATCCCCTTGCCGGTGATGGCGACGTTCACGCCACGCCCGTCGATGGTGATGTTCCGAGCGTCACTCAGGTCGATGGTCGAGAGCAGCGCGATCGTCCCGCTGACCAGGATGATGATCCACCCACCGCCCGCGGTGACTGCGTCCGCGCATGCCTTGCGGAGCGAGCCGTCGCCGCTGTCGTTGAGATTCGTGACGAAGAAAACGTCGAACAGCGCGCCGCCCGTCGCGCCCCCGCCGGCCCCGACCATGCAGGGCGCGTCCATCAGGACCTTCTTGCCGATCATGTACGTCCGCTCGGCGGAGGGGATCGCCATGCCTAGATCCTCCCGATTCCTGGAATAGCCGGGATGCCCGGGATGCGGGGGATGTTCCCGGTAACCTCCGGCGCTTCAGGATCGTTCGTGTATTCGAACCCATCCGTCAGCGTGTCGAACTGCGCGTCAGGGTTGGTCACCACGACGTTCGCAGTGCCGACCGTGCCGGCCGGCGTCACCCCGGTGATGCTCGTGCTGTTCACGAACGCAACGTCGGTCGCGGGGTTCCCGCCGATCGTCACCGTCGCCCCGTCCACGAAGTCGGTGCCGGTCAGGGTGAACTCCGTGCCGCCCTGCTCGGTTCCTTCCGCGGGGTCGATGCTCGTGAGTGTGGGCGGGTCCGCGGGCGCTGCGGCCTTCTTGATCTCCACGGCCATCGCGGCCATGTGCACACCCACGGACCAGGAAGCGGACGGAGTCGTGTCCGGCGCGTCCAGGTGCGCGCAGGCCGCGACCTGTGGCGGGGTCCCGAAACGCTCTTCCTCGTCTTCCTCAAGATCCCCGCCGAAGGTGACGAAGTCCGCAGAGTTGCGATCCAGCATGATCACCATGATCACGAAGTTGCCCGCGCCGCCGGCCAGGTTGAGCTCCACGCTCGTGCCGCTGGTCCCGGTGTCGGAGTCGGAGTCCGCCTCACCGTCGTCCGTCTCCGTGTCGACGTCATCGACCTCGTACACGAAGATCGAGATGCCGTTGATCGGATCCCCGCTGGTGGAGAAGTCCACCGTGAACCCGCCCTCGGCCGGGGTGCCCGAGACGACCGCCGAGTAGCGGTACATGTTCAGGTCCGCGCCGACGGTGTTGTTCAGGTGGATGGGCGTTCCGCGCGGGGTCCAGGTCAACCCCCAGCCAGACACGGTCGGGTCCTCGATGACCGTGGTGTCCTCACGCGCGAGCACAAAGGCCTCGAGCAGATTCCCGTCCGTCGGCGCGAAGTCCTCCCCCTCCTCAGTGGTGTAGGACTCCGCGTCGGTGGTGCTGTGGTAGCCGATCTTCAGTACAGCGCCCACGAGATCTCCTGCCAGCTACCAGAGCCTCAGGGCCTAGTCGTAGTTGTCGAGGCACTCGACATCGCCGGAGGCAGAGTTGCCCTCCCAGGCGTGCCAGCCCTGGACCCGGATCGTGTCATCGTCCGCCAGGGTGATGACGTCGTCGGGCTGCTCCTCGTTGCGGATCTGCAGCGAGTTCCCCGTCCGGTTCATCACCACCAGGTCATGGCGGTACGCCCGAGCCGGGGCGATCGCCAGCCACGTCCCGGTCATCGTGGTCACGATCGGAACAGAGTTCTTCGCTCCGTACATTGAAGCTCTCCCTAGGCGAACGGGTCCTCTTCCTCTTCGACCGGAACCGGATCCGGCAGGTGCTCACGAACCT
>CAZTTI010000074.1:0-3743 GCA_964615925.1 uncultured Solibacteraceae bacterium | reverse complement strand
CAACCGGCACCAGCGCGACGTTGATTGTCCCCAGCGATTCGATCTCTGATTGTGTGGGGATCTGTTTAAGGTCGCCGAGGTGCGCCACCGTGATGCCTTCGTAATCGAACACGTAGATCGTGTTGTGCTCTCTCGGCGGATCGACGCCGACGCTCCGCGCCAGGCTGGCTGCCTTGTCTCCCGTTACCACCGCTACGTACTGGCGTCCGTCGACGGCGTAGCTGACCGAACTGATCGAAATCGGCCCCCCGAGAATGGTCTGCCACAGTTCCTCGCCGGTCTCGGCGTCGTACGCCGAGAACCGACGGTTGGCGTTGCCGTGGAAAACCAGGCCGCCCGCAGTCGCCAACGTCGCACCGGTGCTCGGAATCGGACCGACGCCGAAACGCAGCAGCTCTCCGGTGTCGAGGTTGACCTTGGCGATCCCGGCGTACTCCTCTGGATTCCCCTCCGGGCGCGGCTCCCCGAACCGGCGCTCCCGGCTGTCTTCAGTCGCGCGCGTCATGTTCAGACAGTTGTCCACGTATGGGATGTAGAGAGAGTTTGTCTGGGGATGGTAAGACGAGGGCCAGAAACTCGTCGTGTTGAAGAAACAGATCAGGTGATTGTCGCCCGGCTCCTTCAGGACGAGGTCCCAGTTGATCTCGGTCTGTCCGGTCGCGCCATCGATGTTGGAGATCAGGAACCGGGGCGTGTCGAAGGGGAACGGCGTGGCCCAGAGGAACTCGCCCGTGTGGCGGTCATTGACGAAGATGCCTCCGCCCTCACCGACCATCACCGTCACGTCCCGCTCCTCGCCGCGAGGGACGTTGGGACTCGACCACTTGACAAACTCCGGATCCGGGTCGAAACGGATCGTGGTGAGGATCCGTTCGTTCGTATAGTCCTCGTCCCAGTCGTCGCCGGGGAGATGCTGGAAATACCACTTCAGCTCACCCGTCGCCGGATCCAGCGCGAGCGTCGAGTTGCTGTACAGGTCCGAGGGCGAGGTGCGCGAGATCGAATCGACCTGTCCATCGTGACGGTCGGCGCGTGTATTCGGCATCGGGTTCGCGATTCCCCAATAGACCGTGTCGGTCTCGGGATCATACGAACCGGGCAGTCCCCATGCCGACGCCATGTTCCGGGCATGGGTTTCCGGGGACGGGTTGCCCCACGTCTCGTACCCCGGTTCCCCGGGGCCCGGAACCGTATAGAACTTCCACTTTTCCTCACCGGTGAGGGCATCGTGCGCGGCGATGAAACAGCTCTCGCGAGTCTGGGCGCACGCGCGGCCCGTAATCACGATCCCGTTGGCGACGATGGGGCCGGACGTATGCCCGGCCTCCCCGGCATAGGTCCTCCAGCGGAGTTCGCCGGTTCGCGCGTCGATGCCCTCGACGTATCCGTCGGGGCCCGTGAACAGCAGGACGTCCTGGTACAAGGCGATGGTCTTCGTCCGGCCCCGGGCCGCCACGTTGTCTTCCACGCCGGGACGGTATTCCCACAGGCCGTCGCCCGTCGTCGCGTCGAGCGCGCGAACGATGGAACCGGGCTCGACGATGTACATGACGCCATCGTGGACGAGGGGAATCGCCTCGACGTTCCCCGGATTGATCCCGCGCGACCAGGCCAACCCGAGCTGATCGACGTTCTGCCGGGTGACCTGTTCCAGCGGGCTGAAGCGTTGGGCGTCGTACGTGCGCCCGAACATGAGCCAGTCGTCTGGGCTCGGGTTGCGCAACATCTCGTCGGTCACCGGTTCGAAATCAGGAACCTGGGCCAAAGCCGTTGCCGACGCTGCCGACGCAATGAGGAACACGACCGCCAATCGCGGGATCATCATGAGGCCTCCTTCGAGTCCGAGTTGCGGCGATTATATCAGTGGCCGCGGGAACGACGGCAGGTCCGGCCAAACACGTTATACTCAGGTCAAAGGCAACCGCTCCCCATGTCAAAAGCACAGGCACTGCGATACATTACGGATCCGACCGTCCTGGTCTTCATTGCTTTTTTCGCATTGGTCCGGCTGTTTTCACCCGACAATGTCCTACTGATCTATGCCCTCAGCTATTCCTGTCACATCGTGAACCTGCAGGCTTTTGTCGGGCGGCGTTATGCAGCTGGCTTGTTTGCCGCCCATTCGGTGATGCTCAGAACCGTTGCGCTCGCCACGCTGGGAGTTCTGATGATTCCCTACCTCAGGCAGGGCCTCGAACCGCTTGCCCTGATCCCCTTCGGCGTCGGAGTCGCCCTCCAGCTCGCGTCGCTCCGGGCCCTGGGTTTCGAGCGAACCTATTACGGCGTGGAACTCGGAGAGATCAGCCCGGAGTGGATCGTGCGGTTCCCCTACGGCTATTTGAACCACCCAATGGCCATTGGAGCCTGCCTGCAGTTCGCAGGGCTCTACCTGCTGCTCCCGGCGTTCAACGCCGACTATGCTTTCCTGGTTCCCGGGCACCTGGCGCTAACGGTGGTGACGGCCGTCGTCGAACATTTCGGCTGGCACTTCGGCCCCTCTCCGGCCCGAGCCCGATCCGCGGTCGACGGCGCGCGACACACCCGTAGCCGCGCCTGACCGGTCGCCGACATCATGAAGCTCACAGAGTGATCGGCCCGCGCGGGTGCAGTCAGAAGACGAGCGAGATGCGGGGCCCGAACGAAAAGTACTGGAATCCGGAGACCGATCCGGCAGCCATGTCCCCGGTTTCGCCGGAGAGTTCGATCGAGAGGAACGACGCCGGGTGGAATCCGACGCTCAACCAGCCGCCAATGCTGAGTTCCTCGGTCGTGAAGTCGTTCCGCTCGAACCGCTGCGGGCCGAGATAGACCTCGGCGTAGAAGTATACGTGCTCCCATTCCCGGCCGGTCGACACGAACACGCGATGCGACACGTACGTGTTCGGAGCAAAATACGCGGCGCTCGACCTCTGGTAGTCGACGAAACGCACGCGGTATCCCGCGCTCGCGACTCCGGCCATGTCCACGGTGACCCCTGCGCCGGCCTCGTGGGCCCGATTCTCGTCGGAAAGCCGACGATGCCCATATTCGGCGGAAACCGACACCCATCGGGACACGGGAAGGTTCCCGTAGACGCTTGCGCGGGTCGCGCCGGTTCGAGACTCCACGAGATCCACGGTGTCGACCAGGACGTCCCTGCTGAAGCGCGCGCCAATCTCTCCGTCGAGCACGCGGGACCGGAACTCCAGCCGCGCGCTCGGACGGCCGAACGACCCCTCGCCATCGAATCGCGTCACGTGGACGCCGGCGCCCACGCCGAAGCGTTCGCCAAGGCTCGTGAACATCCCGATCGACACGTTTTCGGTCCGGCGCATCCGGTCGGGCCCCTCGGTCTGGGTTCGTGAAACGCTCGAACTGAAATCGAAGTTTCCGGCACCGAACGACGATGCGATGGTCGTCCGTCGGACGCGGTTGTCGTCGCTGTCCTCGTAGTAGTTGTGTCCGAAGCTGAGCCGCGGGGCGCTTGTGGCTTCGATCGACTCGACGAGATCCTCGAGACGTTCCTCCTGGACCGGGATTGAGGCGAAAGCCGACCGCGCCTGCTCGGACGCTTCGGTGCGGTCCCCGCTGGCAAGGAGGGCATGGGCCAATCCGATTCGGGCGTCGAAGCTGTCGCCACCTGAGATTGAACGCCGATAGAACGGGATCGCGCTCTGCGACCGGCCCTGCCACTCGAGCGAGTCGGCTTTGATCAGCAGGGCGTCGGCGTTGTCGGGGTACACCTCGAGAATGCGGTCCGCCTC
>CAZTTI010000073.1:0-9754 GCA_964615925.1 uncultured Solibacteraceae bacterium | reverse complement strand
CTGGCTGCCTTCGGGCGCCGGCATGCGGTCGCAGAGCAGCCCGCTCTACAACTTCTCCGACAACGTGAGCTGGATCGCCGGTTCGCACTCGTTCACGGCCGGATGGGAAGGCAACTGGGCCGACTCGGACGGCTGGAATACGTTCGTCAACGGCTTCGAGATGTTCCCCAACGTCGACCTGGGCAACGGGGCGTTCCCGCTGAACCTCCAGGCCAACGTTCCGGGTCTGGACCAGAACGCCGGCCTGGCCGAATCGATCCTGAACGACCTGTCCGGATCGGTCGAAAACTATGATCAGGCCTACGTGGTCAACGATCCGTCGGTGGGATTCGAGGACTTCTCGACGACTCCCAAGAAGTCGGTGAACTACCACCAGAACGACTGGGCCGTCTTCTTCAAGGACGACTGGAACGTCACCCAGAACCTGACGCTGAACTACGGCGTCCGCTGGGATGTCTACGGCGTCCCGTACGAAGCGAAGGGCCTGGCGACGGCGGCCAGGGAAAACAACTTCGCCGGTATCTCCAACGGCGCTTTGACCGAAATCATTCCGGTCGGCCAAAACAGCCCAAACCCGGGGCGCGGCCTGTACGAGAAGGACTGGAACAACGTCGCGCCCAGCTTCGGGTTCAGCTACCGCGTGCCATGGCTCGACCGGGCGACGGTGGTCCGCGGCGGGTACGGCATCAGCTACTCGGGCGCGGCCACGTTCCTCCAGTACGACTTCGGCGCCGCGGTCAACGTCGGCTCGACCGCGTTCGGCCAGGTGAGCAACCCGTCGACCTATACGGCCCTGCCGGGGTCGACCAATCCGGCGGCGGCCCAGGTCGAGTACCCCATCGCTCCCAACATCACCGAGCCGTTCGAGACACCGCCGCTCGACGGTTCTCAACGCAACGGGAACACGCTGTTCGTCTACGCGGACGATCGCCGGATTCCCTACATCCAGAACATGAACCTGTCGATCGAAACCGAGATCGCCAACAACACCAACTTGAGCGTGGCCTGGGTCGCCACCCAGGGCGTCTCGCTCTGGGGCGGCCGGCAGTTGAACGAGCCCAACATCTTCGCTTCGGCGCAGGGTGAAACGTTCCTCGAAGCCTTTAACGCCGTCCGCCAGGGTGGAGAGTCCGCCCTCTTCGACGATATGTTCAGAGGCCTCAATTTCGGCGGCAACGGCGTGATCGGCACCGACACGACCGCGGCGACGGCCCTCCGGGACTGGACGTTTACCGACGACTTCTTCGCCGACGGAGAGGTCGCCGGGCTGGCCGAGTTCGTGACCGACACCAATCTGGGCACCAACCTCGGCTACGGCGGCCTGCTCCGGGCCAACGGCTATCCAGAGAACTTCCTCAAGCTGAACCCGCAGTTCAACCAGGTCGACTACTACGACAACGGCGACCACTCGAACTACCATTCGATGCAGGTCCAGTTGACCAAGCGGACCTCGGCCGGCTACAGCGGCCAGTTCACCTACACCTGGTCGAAAGCCCTGGGCAACAGCCAGACGGAAGGGTTTCGCGCGCGCGAGGACCAGAGCTTCGGCACGCGCGACCCGAACAACCGCAACCTCCAGAAGGGCCTGGTCGGGTTCCACCGCAGCCATTCGTTCAACGCGCACGGCGTGTGGGATCTCCCCTTCGGCCCGGGCCGTCTGATCGGCTCGAACGCCCCGTCGGTGGTGGCCCGCCTGATCGAAGGCTGGCAGCTGTCGACGATCTTCAGTTACGGGACCGGATCGCCGCTCACCATCACGTCCAACAACCTGCAGACGCTGGCGGCCGAGGACCAACGGAACACGATGGACCTGGTCGGCAGCCTCCCGAAATCCACCGGTGAAGTCGTCGTCGGCGATAGCGGCATCGTCGAGTACATGGCCGGATACTTCCGGGAACGGGAGCCCACGCTCGGCTACTACGGGAGCAATCCGGACAACCTCGAGGCCCACGACGACCTCTGGCAGGTCGTGGATTCCTCGGGCAACGTGATCCTGCAGAGCCCGAAGCCCGGAACGACCGGCAACCTGTCCGCCGGATACCTGTTCGGTCCCGGCAGCTTCGGCCTCGACGTGGCCATGTCCAAGTCCGTTCAGATTCGTGAAGGCATGGAGTTCACGCTCCGCGTGGACGCGATCAACCTGCTCAACAAGCCGCAGTGGGGCGATCCGAACATGAACGTGTTCTCCAACAACTTCGGCCGCATCACCAACGCCGGCGGCGAGCGCACGTTCACGCTGAACGCGCGGATCGACTTCTAAGAAGTCGATATACAAGACCGTCCAGAAAGGGCTCCCGGAAGGGAGCCTTTTCCTTTGACACCTCCGACGCGTGGCATGACACCCCGTATGCCATAATCTGTCGAGGAACAGCCTGACGGAGAGACTCTTGCCCCGATTCTCCAAATTCGGTTTCCGGCTCCCGGCATTCCTGCTGCTGCTGTCGGTCTCTCTTCCCGCCCAAACGCCGGACGCCGAGTTCCAGCGGCAGACGGGGCTGGACCATCTGCGGAACCGGCAGTTCGGCCTGGCGCTGGAAGCCTATCGCCAGGCTCTCGAACTCGATCCGGACTACGAAATCCTCTATCTGGAAACGGCCGATATCTATCTGGCTTCGGGCCTGCCGGAGGAAGCCGAAGGCATCCTCGAGGAAGCGACGGCCCGCTTCCCCGACTCCACCTCGTCCGCATACAACCTGCTCTACAACGATCTGGCAGAGCTCTGGGCCAGCGACGCACGGGTGACCCGGGCGGCCGACGCGATGGAAGCGGCCGGCCGCTTCGAAGGCCCGGTGCCCTTGTCTCAGATCCATCGACGGATCGGCGACTACAACGCCGACCTGCTGCGACTGGACCGGGCGTTGGCCGCGTACGAGGAATCGCTCGCTCTCGATCCGGAAAACGCGGCCACCCGGCTGGCGTTGGGCACCCTCGAACTCCGTCGTAACGACCTGGACGCCGCCCTCGCCGCCTTCGAGGCCGTCCTCCGGGAGTTCCCGGACAGCATCGACGCCCTCCATGGCATCGCCGAGGTCCACTACCGGCGAGGGGATTTGATAAGGGCTGCCCGGGCTGCCAGCCAGGTCCTCCAACGCGTCCCCGACCACCGAAACGCGCTCTACATTCGGGCAACGGCGCTCGTTCGGATAGGGGGTCAGAATTCCCTCACGGCCCAGGACCTGGAAAGGTACAGCCAGCTTCAGGCCAAAGCCCAGGCCGAGGAACATCGGGTCCGGGATATCCACACGTACCGGACCGGTGGCATGAGACACCTGCTGGGGGGGCGATACGACGAAGCGATCGCGCTGTTCCGAGCGGGTATCGAAGCCTATCCGGGCGCCGCCGTCCTGTACCTGGCTCTCGGGCAGGCTCAAAGCGAAGCCGGCCGGCACGACGCCGCGATCGCCACGTTCCTCTCGATGCTCGACGCCGGACTGGGTGAAAGCGCCCTGATCCACCGGAACCTCGCGCGCGAATACCGGCTCTTCGGAGACGTCGATTCGAGCAGTCGGCACCAGGCGCTCTACGAAGCCGGACTCGCAGCCGGCCGAAGGCCGTGAAGACCCCGGCGCTTCCCCTGGCCCTTCTTCTGGGGATGCCGGGCGCGGCCTGGGCGCCGCCGGCTATCGCGCCCCAGAGCGAACCCGCCTTCAGGAACGTGACGGCCGAGTCCGGGATCGACTTCGTCCACCAGAACGGCGCTACGTCGGAAAAGTACCTCCCCGAAACCATGGGCGGGGGCGTCGTGATCTTCGATTACGACGACGACGGCTGGGAAGACCTGTTCTTCGTCGACAGCGGCTCGCTCACCGACGACGCCCGCATCGCAAGGCATCGACTCTATCGAAACGACCAGGACGGCACGTTCACCGATGTCACCGCCGAAAGTGGAATCCGGGCCACGGGCTACGGGATGGGCGCCTGTGCGGCCGACTACGACAATGACGGACGCATCGATCTCTACGTGACGAACTTCGGCCCCGACACGCTCTACCGGAACGCCGGCGACGGCCGATTCGAGGACGTCACGGTATCCTCCGGCGCCGGCGCCGATCTCTGGAGCTCGAGCTGCGCCTTCGCCGACGTCGACAACGACGGCGATGTCGACCTGTACGTCACCCGCTACCTGGACTTTTCAGTTGAAAACAACAAGTACTGCGGGCAGATCGAGGTCCGGATCTACTGCGATCCGAACGTCTACAACGGAGTCTCCGACGTCCTGTATCGCAACAACCAGGACGGCACGTTCACCGACATCAGCCGCGAGTCCGGGATCTATAGCACCGAGGGCAAAGGACTTGGAGTCGTCTTCGCCGACTATGACCAGGACGGCAACGTCGACGCCTATGTGGCCAACGATCTGGTTCCGAACTTCCTGTTTCACAACCTCGGCGACGGCGTTTTCGAAGAGACCGGACTCTTCGCCGGTGTCGCGGTGGGCGGCGGCGGGCGTCCCATGTCGGGGATGGGAACCGACATGGCCGACATGAACGGCGACGGTCTTCCCGACGTGTTCGTCACGAACATGGACCGTGAGACCCACAACCTGTACCGCAACCTGGGAGACGGACTCTTCATCGAAGTCACGTTCGAAAGCGGCGTCGGCGAGGCCACCCTGCCCTACGTGGGATGGGGAACCGCGTTCCTCGATTACGACAACGATGCGGATCTCGACCTGGCGATCGCCAACGGCGCCGTCCTCGACAACGTCGCATACTTCAGGGATTCGACGTATCCGCAACGGAACCTGTTGCTCGAGAACGATGGAAAAGGGGCGTTCCGGGATACGGAACTCGTTGCCGGCGGCGCGAAAGTCAGCCGCGGTCTGGCGGTGGGCGATCTGGACAACGATGGCGACCTCGACATCGTTGTCGCCAATAACGGCCAGCCGGCCGACCTGCTTCGAAACGAATCCGATACGGGGCACAATGCCCTGCTGGTACGTCTCGTCGGTTCGGAAAGCAACCGGAACGGCATTGGCGCGCGGCTCACTCTTACGGCCGGCGATCGGACTCTGGTGCGCGAAGTCAAAGCCGGATCCAGCTATCTGGGCCAGAACGACCTGCGCGCCCATTTCGGCCTGGCCGGCCATCCGGCAGCGGACCGGCTGGAGATCGCCTGGCCGGGCGGCCGGGTCGATGTCCTCTCCGACATTCCGGCCAATCAGATCGTGACCGTCCGGGAAGGGGGGGAGATCCTCTCCGCCGCGCCCTTTTACTCACCCCGGGCGCCCAATGCCGAATAGAATGGAGTCATTGTTCCATTCGTTACGTTTTGCATCGAGTATTCGGCCTCGTGGCGGCGTGTCTGATCCTGGCCCTCCCGGCAGAAGCGCAGCTGATGGGCCGGGTCGTCGGGGCGGTGCGGAATTGATCGACGTCGTGGTATCGCTGGAGCGGGAGACCGGGCAGATCGTGGCTCAGGCACTCACGGACCATCACGGGATCTTTCAGTTCCGCCCGGCGACATCGGAGCTACGATTCTCAGTTTCAAGGGATACAGAAGATAGATGACGATCAGAAGTGCGGTGCTTACCGCTGCCGTGGCGGCGATTTTCGGCTCCGGATTCGCCGAAGCCCAGAACGCGACGATCCGGCCCAGCCCAGAAGCGCCCGTCCGGGCCACACCGCGCACCAACGAAGAGCAGCAGGCCTATTTCGACGTGCAGAACTCCTCGACTCCGCGCGACCAGTTGCGGGAGGCGGACGACTTCATGGCGTCGTACCTCGACAGCGAGTACCGGCACCTCGTCCTTTTCTACGAATGGCGCGCGCGAGGCGAGCTGGAACAGGATCCCGACGACATCATTCCCGTCGCGCTTCGGGCCATCGACGCGCAGGATCACTTCCTGAGGATGAAACTCTCGTTTCTCAACGACCCGTCCGAAGTCGAAGAGTTGCCCGAAGTCGAGTTCACGCTCGCAAACCGCGAAGTCCTGTTCTACCAGTCGGTCGTCGAAGGCTACCTCGCCGAAGAGGACTGGGATCGGGTTCTGGAGTACGGAAATCTCGTGCTGGAATCGATTGCCGACGCCCGGGAGAAGCTGGAAGACGCTGGGATGCCGGCCCCCGAGTACGACCAGGCGGCGGAACTGCTTCGCGGTACGCACCTGTTCGTTCTGAACACGATGTTCGACCGGTACCTGGAAGAAGAACAGATCGACGAACTGGTGGACGTCGCCAATCAGATTCTGAACGTCGCTCCCGACACCTACGTCGCCCGGACCGTCATGCAGCACTACCAGGACGAAGGCAACGTCACCGAGACGCTCACGTGGGGACAGCGGCTTCTGGAAGCCAGCTCCGACGATCTCAACACGCTCATGGCGGTATCGCTCATCCTCTCCGAACAGGATCCTGGTGGCGACGCGGCTGCCCATTGGACCGAAACCCGCGACTTCGCCGCGCGGGCGTCCGAACAACTCGACGCCTTCCTGGCCGGACCCGACAGCAACGCGCTCAGCGATGACCAGAAGAACGGGTTCATCGCCGAGGTCAACACGACGCTGGGATACGCAGCGCTGCAGATCGGGGAGTTCGAGGAGTCGGCCGCCGCGATCGAGAAGGCCCTGGAAGGGACGCCCGACGATGCGAATCTCTACAACATGCTGGCGATCGCCGAACAGGGGAACCGCGATCTGGAAGGCATGATGTCGGCGCTTGCGCGCGCGGTGTACCTGGATCATCCCGATCCCAACCTGCGCGCTTCGCTGACCGCGATCTACGAGAGCGTCAACGGCTCGACCGACGGCCTCGACGACTTCATCGACAGCGAAGGCGAACAGACCGAACGCTAGGACCCGGCGCTGCGGGGCCCACTACGGCCCCGCAGCGCATCCCTTCCGTGATCACCACGACATCGATCGAACTGGCCGCGCGACGGCCTGCGGCCGCGGGTCGACATGACACGTCGACGGCGGCGTTCTCGTCGTCAGCCACGCCGCCACGGTCGCCGGCTTGGTGTTACGCTAACTCCGTCGCGGCCGCAGACCGTCGCACGACAAACACCGCCCCGCTGGGCGGGTGGCGCAGGAGCCCCCGAGCGAGCATCAACTCACGATGCCGCCGATGCACACGGCGGGACTCCAGGGATGCCACAGGCGACCACTCGTCCGGAAACATGAAGAGCACGATTCGTTACGGGTTGCTCGCAGCGACGCTTGCCCAGGGCGTCAGCGGCGTCATTGGAGGAGCCGGCCTCATGGCCGACCGATCGGGTGAATGGCTCCGCCTTCCGATCGCCTGGCTCGAAGGAACACCGTTTGTGGATTACTTTGTGCCTGGCGTCGTCCTGTTTTCTGTCCTGGGTGTATTGCCTCTGGCGGTCGCGTGGGGGCTCTGGAAGCGACGCCTGTGGGCAGGGTACGGTTCCCTGTTCGTCGGGGCGGCTCTTGGGATTTGGATTGTCGTTGAGATCCAAATGATTGGCTATCAGCCGGCACCCCCGCTGCAGGCGATCTACGGATTGCTCGCCGTCTTGATCACAGGCCTGGCCATCGCTCACTTGCGGGTTGCCGACGGTCGGAGATGATACGGAGAGTCCCAAAATCGAATCCGGGCCGTTTTGGACACAATTGGCGCCACTCGACGTACGTGGCGACCCTCTGAGATTGGAGGACCAAGCGGCTAAAAGACCCCCCAGACCGGGGGAAACGTCCCCAAGAAGCCGAGGCATATCAGAAAAAGTCCAACACCGAAAACGCGGTGTGGATCGATCCCACGGCCCTTCCAGCGGTGATGTAAAACGGCCCACGCCACCAGCCAAATGAAGGTAGCAAAGGTCGTCCGGCCAGACACTCCTCCAGCCGGGCCATACAGACTGGGAGCTGCAAACAGACCGATCTCGTTAAGGATTACAAAAAAACCCATGGCGAAGGCGCCGATGCTAGCGCCCAAAAAAGCGGCCAACGCTGCCCCGTTTGCAGGCGTTGAACCCGGGCTCTTCTCTCGCGGCCCATCTGCTCTCACCATATCGATTCGTCCTTACTCGAGCGGAGCGACTTTATTGATGAAGATGCCCATCACACTCACAAAGGCGACGAGCGCGAAGGAAATCGCCAGAAGAGTCGTTGCCATTTTGTGCAAATGTCCATCGGTGAACAGGCCGGATCTGTAACGCACGCTCATAAACGCGACCGCGGTGAATAGCATCGCAGCGGTCCAAGGCATGTGTTCTTTACTTTCCATTGCAAACGCATGCAGCCATGCAGTATCCGAATTCGCGATCAGGAACGACCTTGGATACTGGGAGAGTTGGGCAACTCCTTCAGGCGGCGTGGCCCGGTACGGAGGGAAAATGACATAGGTGCCGACGAACACCGTCAGCCACAACACAACGGCGGCCGATACGGCAAGCCAGGAGAAGGCCCGGGACTGGCTCTCCGTCGCCACTGCACTGCTTTTGGCCGGCCACATTGCGAGAATGAAAACAATGCGGCGGATATCATCATCATCGCACCGCCGCCCAGAACAATACCGTGCACCATCGTCCAGATGCTGCGATCACTGAATAACATAAGACCCCCTTGATGGCTCTGCCGACATTCTGGCAGTTCACTCGCTCAAAGAAGACGGTTTCTCCGAGCGATACCATGTGCCGGCCAATGTCTCGACCCACACGGCTCTTGCATTGTTGGATCTGAGGGAGAGAAGTGGCTGGCAAGCCTTCCGATGCCAACCCCTCCCAATCGCTTCGTTGCCCCTTACAAACCGGCAATTTCGAGCGCAACCAACAACAACACCAGTCCAACGGCCACCGGAACAACCACCACCCAATCATTGACCTTGAAGAGCCCCGGCAGCGTAAGATCCCCAAAGTCACCTTTGGCCAGAATGCCGGACTTGAGCCTCGGGTAGCTCGCCGCAAACAGGCCGCTGCCGATTATGATGCCGGCCAATCCCCCCACCAGGGCGTCGAGATAGCCGTTGCCGACCGCACCGGCAACGGTGCCGGGACAATAGCCAAGCACGGCAAACCCAACCCCGAAAATCAGACCGCCGACAATGTTCATGCCGAGCGACCCCGACTTGATGGACAGCTTGATCCAGCCGAGGTTCTTCATGGCATAAATGCCGATCATGCCGGTGATCACCGCCGACAGCATGATTTTCGCCACGGTAAAGTCCGTGAGCAGCAACTGGCCCAGGATCACATCGTATTTAGTGGCGCCGCCTTTGTGCAGCAGAAAGCCGAAAACGATACCGAGCAGCAATCCCCACGCCAGTGGCGCCTTGTCTGATTTTTTCGGTGCCTGCATCACTCTCACCCTCAGCCGATGACGTGAAAGAGAAATTTGGCCGTCAGAATCCCGCCGACAAAAAAGCAGACGGCGGAAATCCAGCTCGACACCGCCAACTGCAAGGTGCCGCTGATGCCGTGGCCGCTGGTACAGCCATCGGCCCAGCGCGCGCCAAGACCCACAGCAATGCCGCCGAGCAACGCCACCATCACGCGCAGCAGAGCACTGTCGCCAAAGGTCTCCGCCCAACGATCAGGCACCCATTGCCCATGAAAATCGCCGGAGAGTAGCGCCGACATCAGCGCCCCAAACACAATGCCGACCACCAGCATGCCCTGCCAGCCCCAGGCGAGCTTGATTTCCCGATAATAGAGTTTGTCCTCGGCCTGCGCTCCCCGCACCAGCCGCTCGAGCAGGCCACTGGTGCGGGCAAAGGTGGTGGAGCAGGCAATGGGTTCCTTCGAGATAAGAAAACTCAACCAGCTCAACACGCCGATACCGATCCCCACGACGTAGGGC
>CAZTTI010000072.1:0-7290 GCA_964615925.1 uncultured Solibacteraceae bacterium | reverse complement strand
AGATGCGGGCCAAGGCCCGGCGCATGAAGGCGGAGCACGGATTGGGGCTCATGGTCGTCGACTATCTCCAGCTCATGTCGGGATTCGGGCGCGCGGAGAACCGCAACCAGGAGATCTCCGGCATTTCGCGCGGGTTGAAAGCCCTGGCCAAGGAGTTGAGCGTGCCCGTCATTGCCCTCTCGCAGTTGAGCCGGGCGCCGGAACAGCGTTCGGGAGGTGATCATCGTCCCCAGCTCTCGGACCTGCGTGAGTCGGGATCGATCGAGCAGGACGCCGACGTTGTCGCGTTCATCTATCGCGAGGAAGTCTACAAGCCCAGCGAAGAGAATTCCGGACTGGCCGAGCTCATCATCGCCAAGCAACGGAACGGTCCGATCGGAACGGTCAAACTCGCGTTCCTCAAGCAATTCACGCGTTTCCAGACCTTGCTCGACATGTGAAACAGCGAACTCACTATTCCTGCCAGCAATGTGGACACACGTCGCCGAAATGGATCGGGCGGTGTCCCTCGTGTCAGGAATGGAACACGTTCGTCGAGGAGGCGGTCGAACCGTCGCGGGTTTCGACGGTTTCGTACTCCGATACCTCCCCGGTACGCTTTGACGCGCTTGAGACCGGAGACGTTCCGCGTGTGTCGACCGGAGTGGCGGAGTTCGACCGCGTTCTGGGCGGGGGAATCGTCCCTGGGGCCCTCGTCCTGCTCGGGGGGGACCCGGGCGTCGGGAAGTCGACCCTGATGCTCGACGTGGCCGCGGCGCTTTCCCGCCATCAGGTGGTGCTCTACGCCTCGGGCGAGGAGTCCCCGCTCCAGATCAAGCTGCGCGGGACGCGAATGGGCATCGCTCCCGGCGACCTCCACGTCTATCCGGAGATGAGCGTCGAACGCATCCTCCAATCCGCGGAGGATCTGAACGCCGGGGCCGTCATCGTGGATTCGATCCAGACGACGTTCAGCGAAAAGCTCGAGATGGCCCCGGGGAGCATCGGGCAGGTCCGGGAGGTGGCTTCCCGGTTCCTGGTCTGGACGAAGAAACATCACGTCCCCGTGTTCCTGATCGGGCACATCACCAAGGACGGCGCGATTGCCGGACCGAAAGCGCTCGAGCACATTGTCGACACCGTCCTGTATTTCGAGGGACCGCGCCAGCACCCGCACCGCATCGTCCGCACGATCAAAAACCGCTTCGGCCGGGCCAACGAGCTCGGGATCTTCGAAATGACTGCCGAGGGACTGAGAGCCGTGGACAAGCCGTCAGCCATGTTCCTCTCCGGGGGCCGGAACCTCGAACCCGGATCGGCCGTCGTCTGCTGCGTCGAAGGAACGCGGCCGCTGCTCGTGGAGATCCAGGCCCTGGTCTCGCAGACTCACCTCGGAACCGCGCGACGCCTTGCGACGGGTGTTGATCCCCAACGCCTGGCGATGCTGGTGGCGGTGATCGAAAAGAGGCTCGGGATCCGGCTCTGGGACCAGGACATCTATATCAACGTGGTCGGCGGCCTGGACATCGACGAGCCGGCTGCCGACCTGGGAGTTGTGGCGGCGATCCTTTCCAGCTTCCTCAATCGAGCGGTTCCCGCAGGTACGGTCCTGTTTGGCGAAATCGGTCTCAATGGGGAAATCCGGTCCGGTCTTCACGCGGAAATGCGGATCCGCGAGGCGTCGAGCCTCGGATTCGAAACGGGGATCGTTCCTCTGAAGACGTCCCCCGGAGGAACTTCCGGGTTCAGAACGACGCCCGTCGAGAACCTTCATCAGGCGGTCGATGCCCTCTTCGGACCGATCGAATGACGTTCTGTGTCTGCCGCGGGCGCAGCCTGGAACTTGCGATTACCGGCGTTGCCGGTAATGGCCGGTAGTCGTACGTCTGACCGGAAAGCAAGAGGGGCCCGATGCGGTTCCTATCTTATTCTTTTTTCAAGTTTTGAAATCGGATTGCGTATAATCCACCCTGGCTCTGTCTACCTTGTGTAGGCGCATTCATACAAACGGGTTTTCATACATTTACGAGTGTCGTCATGAGCAATCCCGAACCAACGACTCCCCGAGAGGACACGGAGAGAATCGTTCCTTCACGGGAGCCCAATTTCCTGTTCGACATCGTCCTGGTTCGCACGATCTTCGCCGTCGTCCTGATGATCGCGGCGTACTTCATCCAGCCTTTCGGGCTGACGGGGATCCCCACGCTGGTGATCGGCCTGGTTGGGGCGCTGGGCATCATCTTTTTCGAGCACCGCGTCCGGCGGGCTTCCCTCAAGCGATTGATCGGAGCGGCCTTCGGCTCCATCCTCGGCATCATCGGCGCCAGCATGATCAGCAACCTGCTGACGACGACGGCGTTCGACACGAGCTCGCTTTCGTTCATCAAGTTGTTCATTCTCTTCCTGATGGTGTACGTGGGCCTCGTGGTCGGGGCGAACAAGGGTGACCTGCTGAACCTGGCCGCGCTCGGAGGGATTTTCGGGTCCGATCGTCCCCCGAAGGACACCTACAAGATTCTGGACACCAGCGTCATCATCGATGGCCGGATCTCCGACATCTGCGATACCGGGTTCCTGGACGGAACGCTCGTGATTCCGCACTTTGTGCTTCGCGAATTGCAGCAAGTGGCCGACTCCTCCGACGCCCTCAAGCGGAATCGGGGCCGGCGCGGCCTGGACATCCTCCAGAAGATCCAGAAAGCGGCGGGCGTGAACGTTCAGTTCGTCGAGAACGACTATCCAGCGATCCGGGAAGTCGACATGAAGCTCATCGAGCTGGCGATGGAGTTCGACGCCAAGATCGTGACCAACGACTTCAACCTGAACAAGGTCGCGCAGCTTCGGGGAGTGGAAGTGCTGAACATCAACGAGTTGGCCAATGCCCTCCGGCCCGTGTACCTCCCCGGGGAGACCATGAAGGTCTTCATCCTGAAGGAAGGCAAGGAACTGAACCAGGGAATCGCCTACCTCGACGACGGGACGATGGTCGTGGTCGACAACGCCCGCAAGATGATCGGGAAGACCGTGGATTCCTCGGTGACCAGCGTGCTCCAGACGACCGCCGGGAAAATGATCTTCGGGCGGTACGACGAGAAGCGGGATTTCGACCGCAACGGGAAAGACGACCGGAACGGAAAGGACCGCGCCGATCATCGCGAGCGCCGGCAACCAAGCGGGACGCCGGCGCGTGGGCACGCGTGAAGGCATGAAAACAGGTGTGATCATCGCCGCCGCCGGCGCCGGCCGCCGGATGAAGGCGGACAAGCCGAAGCAGTTTCTCGTGCTGGAGGGCGTTCCCATACTGGTTTGGACGCTTCGGAAGTTCGAGGCTTCCCCCCGGATCGATCACGCCGTCATCGCCTCTCCGCCCGAATCCGTTGAAGCCGTGCGGGCGATGGTCGAGGACGCGGGATTGACCAAACGTGTGACAGCGATCGAAGGCGGAGAGCGCCGCCAGGATTCGGTGGGCATCGCGCTCGAGCACCTCGACGCCGACACCGAGCTGATCGCGGTCCACGATGCGGTGCGGCCTTTCGTGAGCCTCGAAGACATCGCGCGGGTCGTGGAGGCCGCCGCCAAGAGCGGAGCGGCGATTCTGGCCGTTCCGGTGACCGATACCGTGAAGGAGGTCGAGAAGGACGAGGTCAAGTCCACGCTCCGCCGGGAGCGGCTCGTGCTGGCGCAGACGCCACAGGTGTTTTCGAAGGCGATCCTTGCCGAAGCCTTCGCCGAGGCCCTGAAGGACAACTATTACGGAACGGACGAGTCGAGCCTGGTCGAGCGGCTGGGCCATCCGGTGACGCTGGTCCAGGGCTCGGAGCGCAACATCAAGATCACCCGGCCCTCGGACCTGACACTCGCGCGGTTTCTCCTCGACGAAGAAAGGGCGCCCGTGGAGTGAAGTTTCGCATCGGTATCGGTTTCGACATCCATCGTCTCGAGGCCGGCCGCCCTCTGAAGCTCGGTGGCGTTCACATTCCATTCGAACAGGGCCTCGTCGGGCACTCCGACGGTGATGTCCTGCTGCATGCCATCACCGATGCCGTTCTTGGCGCCGCGGGACTCGGGAACATCGGCGAGCTGTATCCGGACACCGACCCCCGGCATCGCGGAATCGACAGCCGCGCGATGCTTTCCGAAGCCGTACGCCGGGTTCGTGGAGCCGGATACGCCATCGGAAACATCGATTCGAACGTGCTGGCGGAGGCGCCGCGTCTCGCGCCCCACTTTCCCGCGATGATCCGGTCCATCGCCGGGGCCCTCGACGCGACCCCGGACCGCGTTCATGTCAAGGCCAAGACGATGGAGAGACTGGATGCGGTCGGCGCGGGCCGAGCCATCGCCGCCGAGGCGATCGCGCTGATCTACGAGCCATCATGAGCCCCAGCATGAGCGAAGGAATTCGCGTTCGATACGCCCCCAGTCCAACCGGTCTCCTGCACGTCGGGAACCTGCGCACGGGTTTGTTTGCGTGGCTGCATGCGAGGCAGCGGAAAGCGCGATTCGTGTTGCGAATCGAGGATACCGACCGTGCCCGTTCCGAATCTCGATTCGAGAATCTGATCTATGAAGACCTTCGATGGTTCGGAATGGATTGGGATGAAGGGCCGGATGTCGGAGGGCCGTTCGGGCCTTACCGGCAATCCGAGCGCGGGGCGCTGTACCTCGAACATGCCCGGCGGCTTGTCGGCGAGGCGAGGGCTTACCGTTGCTTTTGTTCGGAAGAAGCGCTTGCGGCGGCTTCCGAGAGTGCGCGGGCCGAAGGCGTTCGGTTCGAGTGCCCGGGAGGCTGCCGGGATCTGGGAACCGGGGGCATCACGGCGCGGGTGGAAGCGGACGATTCCTTCGTCGTCCGGTTGGCCGTTCCCGAGGGGATGGTCCGGTTCGATGACGTCGTTCACGGTCCGATGAGCTTTTCATCCGCTGTGATCGCCGATCCGATTCTGCTCCGATCCGATTCCACCCCGACATACAACTTCGCCGTCGTCGTCGACGACGCCCTCATGCAAATCACGGATGTGATTCGGGGCGACGATCATCTGTCCAACACCCCGAAACAGATCCTCATCTACGAAGCCCTCGGGTGCGACGTCCCGCGATTCGCGCATCTCTCCACGGTGCTCGGTCCGGATCACACGAAGCTCAGCAAACGTCACGGCGCGACGTCGATCGCCGAGTTCCGGGAGGCCGGGTATCTCCCCGAAGCGTTGATGAACTACCTGGCGCTGCTCGGATGGTCGCCGGGAGCCGAGGGCAGCGAGGTCGTGCCGCCGGATCGGCTGGTCGAGGAGTTCCGGCTGGAACGCGTGAACCGGAATCCCGCCATGTTCGACTACGGGAAGTTGCGGTTCCTCAATCGGGAGTACCTCCGGACGAGCGGGCGGACTCCGTCGATGGTGGCACGCGCTCTGGGTCGCGCCGGACTGTTGCCCGGCTCCGATGCCGGCGAGGATTTCGACCCGGGATCGCCCAGCGGCGAATGGGTCCGGATCGTGAGTGGCGTGTTGATCGGGGGCGTCGACATCGCTGGGGACATTGCCGGGCTGCTCGAGGAGGCGGTGCGTTTTCCGGTCGAGGATTCGTCCGACTGCCGGGACACGGCCGGCGAACCGGCGACTGTCGATCTTATCCGCGCCTTCCACGCGGAGATTCCGAAAGAGGGCCCGCTGACGCCGGAACGGTTCCAGGAGATCGTCGCGATGCTCAAGACGTCGACCGGGCGCAAGGGCCGTGCGCTGTTTCACCCGCTGAGAGTGGCCCTGACAGCGCGGGGCTCGGGGCCGGAGCTCGACAAGCTGATCGTGCTCGTCGAAGCCGGGGCCCGGCTCGGCGTTCCCGGTATCGCGGGGTGCCGGGAGCGGGTCGAGGCCTTCCTCGCCTGCTACGGTCAGGTCTGATGGTGGAAGACGAGGCCATTGCCGGAATTCATCCCGTCGAAGAGGCCCTTCGGAGCGGCCGCCCGATCCGGGCCATCCACGTGTCCGAGTCCATCGACCCGTCGAAGTCGCGGTCGATCGTGGCCGGGGCCGCCGAGCGCGGCATTCCGGTCCGCCGGTCCCCACGGCAGGAACTCGACCGGCTCGCGGCGGGCCGCATCCACCAGGGAGTCGTGGCCGTGGCTTCGATCCTCCGCTATGCCACGCTCGAAACGGTCCTCGGCCGGGCGACGTCGTCACCGCCGCCGTTGATCGTGGCTCTCGACCAGGTGCAGGACCCCCAGAATTTCGGAGCCATCGTTCGTACGGCGGAGACCGCGGGGGCGCACGGACTCATCGTGGCCGGTCGCCGGGCGGCGCCTCTCACCGGCGCCGTGGCCCGCGCCTCGGCCGGAGCGGTGGAACACCTTCCGATCGCTCGGGTCTCCAATCTTGTTAACGCCCTCAATGTATTGAAAAAAAAAGGAATATGGGTGATCGGCGTGGAGCTGGATGGGGAAACACCCTGGACGGGGTTCGACTACACTTTGCCGCTGACCCTGGTTTTCGGAGGCGAGCACCGCGGCATCCGCCGTTTGGTTTCCGAGCACTGCGACGTCCGGGTTCGCCTGCCCGTCCGCGGACGTGTCGCTTCGCTGAACGTCTCCGTTGCGGCCGGCATCGTCCTCTACGAGGCGGTCCGGCAGCGCCTCCAAAAGGTTGAAAACGAGGGCCGAAACACTGATTGAAAGGGTGGATTTCTTGTGCTAAGTTCGTATATTTGTCGCTGGCGTAGCTCAGCGCGGCAGCCCAGCTTCAGCTGGCGTAGCTCAGTTGGTAGAGCAGCTGATTTGTAATCAGCAGGTCGGGGGTTCGACTCCCTTCGCCAGCTCATCGATCTTTTTTTCTGTTCTCGTTCAATTAGCTGGACAGGTGGCGGAGTGGTTAAACGCACCAGACTGTAAATCTGGCGCTCCTTGCGGGCTACGGAGGTTCGAACCCTCCCCTGTCCACTAGAGGTTCACTGGATTCGGTAAGGAGATCAGGCCCACGTAGCTCAGTCGGTAGAGCGCGTCCTTGGTAAGGACGAGGTCACCAGTTCAATCCTGGTCGTGGGCTCCACCACGAGCCGGGCGCACCCCGAGAGCGAGAGACAGGGCAGGTTAGCGGAGGCAGCAGGCAAGCGATGGCGAAGGAGAAGTTCGACAGGAACAAGCCGCACGTGAACATCGGGACGATCGGGCACGTGGACCACGGGAAGACGTCGCTGACGGCGGCGATCACGAAGACGCTGGCGCTGAAGGGGTTCGCGGACTTCTCGAAGTTCGAGGACATCGACAACGCTCCTGAGGAGCGCGCGCGGGGCATCACGATCGCGATCAGCCACATCGAGTAC
>CAZTTI010000071.1:0-6762 GCA_964615925.1 uncultured Solibacteraceae bacterium | reverse complement strand
TGGACGACAGATCCTGCACGGCGACGAACGCGTGGAAGTCGTGGGCGTGGCGGGGGAGGCGACACATTCGGGACTTCGCGAAGGCGCCGGGCCGACCATCTATCGCTACTTCGCACCCTTCGGCGCAACCAACTCCCGTTTCGCTGTTCGCACGAGGGGAGATCCGCGCCGGATGTTCCCACTAATCCGGAACATCGCACGCGATATCGACGGCCGTCTTCTCGTAGAGGAGCTCAGTACCATGGACGACGTCGTCGACCGCGCTCTGGTTCAAGAGCGATTCCTCGCAAACCTCACGGCCGGATTCGGCCTGGTCGCGCTCGTGTTGACGGCCATTGGCGTCTATGGCGTCGTGGCCTACACCGCCAAGCAGCGAACTGGGGAAATCGGCATCCGGATAGCGCTCGGTGCCGGAGCCGGAAACATCACGCGTCTCCTGATGTTCGGCCTGCTGGGGCCGATCGCGGCCGGTGTCGCCGCCGGCCTCGCGGCCGGCTTGGGACTCACCCGTGTTGTTGCCGGATTTTTCTTCGAGGTTTCACCGGCCGATCCGCTCACGATAAGCGCCGCCGTCGGAGTTCTGCTGGCCACCGCCGCGTTCGCGAGCCTTTGGCCCGCGCGTCGAGCGGCTCGGATCAATCCGATTATGGTCCTTCGAGAGAAATGAATCTCGACCTCGGCTGCGCAGGCTACGACTGCTCCTCGAACTCCTCGGCATTCTTCCGAATTGAAGTAGAACAGTTCGTCCGTCCAAGACTCCGTGCGAGGAGTGACGTTGACACATGCGGTTTGTTTGTGATAATCGATATCGAAATACGATATCGCTAAGGAAAATAACCATGCCCCGAACAACAGAAAGTGCTGAACTCCTGCGGGGAACGCTGGAACTCCTTATCCTGCGCGTCCTCGATCTTCAGCCCCTGCACGGAATCGGGATCGCGGACCGAATCCGTCAGGTCACCGGCAACACCTTCGACGTCGGCGCCGGTTCTCTTTTTCCCGCGCTCCACCGGCTCGACCAGCGGGGCCGGATACGCGGCGAGTGGACAACGAGCGCGGAAGGACGCCGGGTCAAGGCGTACGCCCTCACTCCCGAAGGTCGCCGGCAACTGAAAGATGAGAAGAAACACTGGCATCGTGCGGTCGCCGCGGTGAACCAGGTTCTCGACATGGTGGAGTGACGATGGGAGTTCGATCCGGTATCCGCAGCTTCTGGAGGAACGTGGCCAGGCGTCATCAGGTCGAACGCGACCTGAACGACGAGCTGGACGCTTTCGTTGATGAATTGACCGAACGCAAGGTGCGCGCGGGTATGTCTCCGGACGACGCGCGCAAGAGCGCTCTGGCGGAAATCGGCGGAGTGACGCGAGTCAAGGAGGGCGTTCGCGCCGAGCGCGTCGGTTCGGCCGTCGAGTCCGTGTTCCAGGATGTCGGCTATGCGGTTCGAGGACTCCGGCGCGCTCCGGCGTTTGCGTTGGCCGGAGTGTTGACGATTGGACTGGGCGTGGGTGCCAACAGCACGGCCTTCACGTTGGTCAATGCGGCCCTGCTGCGCGAGTTGCCCTTCGAGAACCCCGAGGGAATCGCTTTCGCGGGCTACCTCGACCTGTCCTATCGCGATTGGATCGAGTTCCGAGATCAGAGCCGGACGATCGAGTTGGCCGCCTACGCCAATATGGGCGCCGACCTCAGCGGGACGGATTCGCCGCCCGAACGCGTCCCCGCCGCCGAGATCACGGCCGGGACGTTTTCGATTCTGGGCCAGGGCCCGGCCCTGGGCCGCGACCTTCTGCCTGGGGACTCCGAGCCCGGATCCGAAGAGGTCGCCCTGATCGGCCACAGCGTCTGGCAGAACCGGTACGGAGGGACGCCGGATGTCGTGGGAAGGACGATCAGGATCAACCTGCGCGACCATACGATCATCGGTGTCATGCCCGAGGGCGAGGCGTTTCCCCAAGGCACCCGAATCTGGGTCCCGCTCGTCCCGGACGACCGGATCGACGAACGCAACATTGCCCTGTGGGGGCGTCTCGCGCCCGGATCGACGTTCGAAGACGCGGACACCGAGCTCGACACGATTGCCGAACGGATCAAGGGCACCTATTACCCGGACCTGGACGATCCCGATCTCACTGCGAGCGTCGTTCCTTTCCGCGACCGCAACGTCGGACGGGACTTCCGAACCGTCGCCTTCCTGATGTTGGGTGCGGTCGGATTTGTCTTGCTGATCGCTTGCGTCAACGTCGCCAATCTGCTCATGTCGCGCGTCGCCCACCGAAGCCGCGAAGTCTCGATTCGAGCCGCGCTCGGAGCCCCGCGGTCGCGAGTCATGCGGCAACTGTTTGTCGAGAACGTGGTGATGAGTCTGGCCGGGGGACTCGTTGGCCTCGCGATATCCATTCCAGCCATCGACTGGTTCGCGGCCGTCGCGGCGGACACCGGACCCCCGTACTGGCTCTCGTTTGAGATGGACTATCGCGTCTACGCGTATCTCTTTTTCCTTTGCGTTGCCGCGGCACTCCTTTTCGGCCTGGCGCCGGCGCTTCAAGTCTCGGGGGAGAACGTGGTCGAGTTCCTGAAAGACGGCGCTCGCGGCACAAACGGATCGAGCCGATCCCGTCGGATCGCTTCGGTCCTGATCGTCGGAGAGATCGCGTTGACCATCGTCCTGTTGACCGGGGCCGGCTTGATGATGCGCAGTTTTCTGAACAGCCAGAAGGTCGATTGGGGCGTCGAGATCGACGGAGTTCTGGCCGCGGCCCTCAACTTGCCCACGGCGCGCTACGATACTCCGGCGCGAACGGCGTTTGTCCATTCCCTGATCGAACGGCTTCAGGCGCTTCCGGACCTGGGAAGCGTGACCGCGGCTTCCGCTGTGCCCGGTGAGGGAGCGTATTCCCAGCCGGTCCGGATCGAAGGCCGGGAATCGTTGGACTCCGAACGGCGTGGTGCACTGGTATCCCGGGTATCGGTTGTGCCGGGATACTTCGATGCGATGGGGCTGACACTGGCCGCGGGCCGGGATTTCAGCCTCGCCGACCGGGGCGCTTCCCCGGACGTGGCGATCGTCGATGAGCTGTTCGCCGCCCGATACTGGCCGGGAAGCGGCCCCATCGGGCAACGCTTCCGCTTTGGGAGCGACGAGAACGCCGGTTGGCTGACCGTGGTTGGGGTCAGCCCGAGGGTGTACTACGGGGGCCCCGAAGAGACGACGAATCCGCAGGCCCGACCCAACTTCTATGTTCCGTATTCCCAGGACGGCAATCTGGAGATGTCGATCCTGTCGCGGGGCGGCGGATCGATCGAAAACCGTGTCGCGATTCTGCGAGAGGAACTCCAGGGACTCGACGCCGACCTTCCCCTGATCAATATCCAGACCCTCAATGACGTGCTGTGGCGCCGGACCTGGCAATACCAGCTCTTCGGTACGCTGTTCGTTGCGTTTGCGTTGGCCGCCCTGGGTATGGCGGCCGTGGGCCTCTACGGCGTGATGGCTTACGCCGTCAGTCAGCGGACGAAGGAATTCGGTATCCGGATGGCGATGGGCGCGCGTCCGTCCGCCATCCTGTGGATGGTCCTGCGGCAGGGACTCCTCCGCACGCTGGCCGGGCTCGCCATCGGGCTGGTCGCCGCACTCATGGTCGGCCGGGCTTTGACCGTGATGCTCTATGAGGTGGCGCCAGGCGATCCGGCGACCTTCGCGGTGGCTTCGCTCTTCCTCGGGCTGGTGGCGCTCGCGGCGTGTCTCATTCCGGCCCGCCGGGCCGTACGCGTCGATCCCACGAATGCGTTGCGGACCGAGTGACTGGGGCCCATCGGGCTATCCCTTTGCCTCGAACTTCCCCCGGCATTCTTCCGAGCAGAAATAGAACACGTCGTCCCCGCGCGTGAGGCTGGGGGCCGTTGCCGCGGCGATATAAGTCCCGCAAACCGGATCGGCGACCAGCTTTCCCGAACTTTCCTGCGGCTTGGAACGCGATTGCGCCGTTTGTCCCTGATCGAATATTGGAGCGAGAAGGCGCCGGATCGCGGCCACGGCGGCCATGACCAGGAAGAAGATTACGAGGACGCGGATGAGGAACCGCATCGTCTAGCGCGCGGCGGCGAGCCGATCCCGCAGCGTCGGCAGCGCCTCGTAGCTGGGATCGACTTCCTCGATCCGGCGCAGGGCGTTTTCGGCGGCGGCAATGTTCCGCGGTTGCTCGAGGTGGAGCAGGACGAGGTTGCGAAGTGCCAGCGTGTCTTCGGGATCGATCGTGAGGACGCGCTCGAACTCTTCAATGGCAGCCCCCACCTGGCCGCTGCCGTAGAGCGCCGTACCGTAGGCCAGCGCCGTCATCGTGTCGTTGGGGCTCATCGCCGCGACCCTGCCGAACCAGTTTGCGGCTTCCGGAAAGCGTCCGAGGTCGAACAGCAATTCGCCGTAGCTGAACATGAGCTCCTGGTTCCCCGGGTTCATCGCCAGCGCCTGTTCGTACAGCGCGACCATCTCCTCGGGATTCCCCAGATCGTGCCCGGCGTTCGCGCTGGCCCTGGCCGCAAGCGCAGCCTCGACCTCGGTGGCGCGCCGCGTCTGGGACTGATAGGCCACGTAAATGTAGGCCGTGGCGACCCCGATAATGAGGCCGAGGGCGATGAAATGGATCGTTCGGGAGTTCATGATCGGGCTCGGACCTCTTCATAGGCGATGGGATCGACCGCCCCGGCGGCACGGAAGGCCTCGAGCCGCAGCCGGCAGCTGTCGCACGTCCCGCAGGCCGGCCCTTCGTTCCGGTAACAGGACCACGACCGGTCGAGCGGCGCGCCGAGCTCGATCCCCGCAAGAACGATTTCGAACTTCCGCATGCGGATCAGCGGCGTTTCGACGTGGATGTTCGTGTCGGGCTTCGTCCCGGCACGAATGAGGTCGTTCATGCGCGCGTAATATTCGGGACGGCAATCGGGATAACCCGAACTGTCCTGTTCGACCGCGCCGACGAAGATCTTCTCCGCACCGGCGACCTCGGCCCAGGACGTTGCGACAGCCAGGAAATGGGCATTTCGGAACGGGACATAGGTGTTCGGGATCTCGCCGTTTTCGGGCGCGCCGTCGGGGACGTCGATCGAGGTGTCGGTCAGGCTCGACCCGCCGATCTTCGGGAAATAATCGAGGTCGACGACGAGTCGGTGCTCGATGCCGAAGAAGTCGGCCTGGGCGTGGAAGGCTTCCAGTTCCCGCCGCTCGGTCCGCTGGCCGTAGTTGGCGTGGAGCCCGAAGACCTGGTGGTCGCGGCCGGCCATCGCCGTCGTGACACAGCTGTCCATCCCGCCGCTCATCAGAACGACGGCCCGCGCTCGGGTTGGTTCAGGATTCGTCACGGCCAGTCCGGTTTCAGTGTAGTGGGAGCCTTCCGGCCAAGTCAAAGCGGGCTGGCTACCAACAATCGGGCTGCTCCGGGGCCTTTCTCCTTGGTCCCAGCCGGAATCTTCGACCATACTGCCCCCATCGTTCGTCTGTAAGGAGGTCTTCCATGCGCCGCGCCGCCCTCGCCGCCGTTTCAATGATGGTTCTGGCCGTTCCGGCTCTCCCGCACCATGGTGGGGGGACATTCGATCTCAGCCGCACCGTGACGTTCGACGATGTGCGCCTGACGCGGGTCGAGCTGATCAATCCCCACTCGTGGCTCTATTTCGACGTGACGCTTGCGAACGGCGAGGTCGCACATCACCGGTGCGAGATGCGGTCGGCACACGTGTTGCGGCGCTCGGGCTGGTCGCTCGACCTGTTCCGGGTGGGTGACGAGATCGCGCTCGATGCCTCCCCGGACCGCGCCGACCCGAACTCCTGTTACCTCCAGACGATTCTCTTCGCCGACGGCAGCCGGATGGACCGGTACGGCCAATACGTGCGCGCCCCGGAGGGCGGGATCCGTGAGGTCCGGGGACCGATCGCCCGGCCCGACACCAACCGTCCGCTGCGGCGGCCGACCGGTGAGCCCAACATCAGCGGCGACTGGGCGCCCGAACAGCTCGTGATGGCCGACCCGCGCGGCGTCGGCGGGGGACTGGTGCCTCTGGGTGATCTCGATGAGTTCGACGCCGGCCAGGCTCCGGCCGGCCGCGGCGGGCGCGGCCGCGGAGCCGGCGGACCTCGGACCTACGGGGGAACGACGCTCACGCCCGCCGGGGAAGCCGCGGCCGCGGACTGTGCCCGCGACGACAACCCGCGGTTCCGGTGCGAGACAACGAGCATTCTGTTCGACTGGACGTTCGACGGACCCGTCAACCGCATTACGCCGAATGGCGACTCGCTCGTCATCCGGTACGGGCAGCACGGACTGGAACGGACGATCCACATGAACCTGGACGGGCATCCGCCGAACGTCGAGCCGACGCGTGCCGGTCATTCGATTGGCCGCTGGGAAGACGACGTCCTCGTCGTCGATACGGTGGGGTTCCTGCCCGGTGTCTTGAATGCGCCCGTGCTCCACAGCGGGGAGCTGCGCGTCGTCGAGCGTTTTTCGCTCGACCCGGAGACGCTGTCGCTCACCCGCAGTTATACGGCCGAAGATCCCGTCTACCTGGAAGGGGCGTACGCCGGGTCCGATGTCATTTATCCGGCCGACGCGCCGTTTGCGGCCGATGTGTGCGAAGAGCAGGGGTTCATCGATTACTCGGACACTGGAGGCGACCGAGATTAGGGTGGCGTCAACCCAACGGCTCGATGTCTTCCTGGAGACGCCTGAACGCGATCGCGCGGACGCCCTCGGCCAGTGGGAACGT
>CAZTTI010000070.1:0-2827 GCA_964615925.1 uncultured Solibacteraceae bacterium | reverse complement strand
TTCGTCATCGACGGCGGCTACCAGGCCGTGGCCGTCGAGTTCGAGGATCACTCGATGATCATCGAGGGCTTCCAGAACAACAACCGCGTCGCCGAGTTGATCGCGCTCACGCGGATGGCGATTCCGGACAAGCCGATCCGGTACGCTGTCACCACCCACGCGCACTGGGACCACATCAGCGGCCTCCGGGAAATGGTCGCCGAAGGCGTCACGATCGTCGTTCCCGAGATGGACGCCGCGTTCTTCGAGGAAGCCCTCAACGCGCCGCGGACGCTCGCACCCGATCGGGCCGAGGAACTTGGCGCGACGGCGACGGTGCTCGGCGTTGCCGACGGCCACGTATTTGAAGATGGGACCCAGCGCGTGGAGATGCACCAGATCCAGGGCAGCCTCCATGCCGACGACATGATGATCGCCTACATCCCGTCGATCCAGACCATCGTGGAAGCCGACCTGGCGCAACCCTGGATGGGCGCATTCGGCGGACCGGGTCACCCGTACCTGGTGCACCTGGCCGACGAGTTGGACCGCATCGGCCTGGACTACGCCCAGTTCGTCCCGACGCACCGCCCGACCCCGGGCCCGACCACGTCGCGGGACGAGTTCATCGCGATGGCGCGGCCGTAGGCGCGATGGCGCGCCCGTAGCCGGATCGCCGCTTTGCCTGATGCAGGGGCGGCGATTCGCGATTTTGACTATACTGAAGGCATCAAGATCCGAGCTTCATCCGACTTGCACTTTATGGCTTCGCGCCGCCGCTTGGAGCCGCGCGACGGAGGTTCCGATGCAGAAGACAATGGTTGTGACCGTGGTCAGCGTCCTGTTGCTCGCCGGCGCCGCGCCGGTGATCGGCCACCACGCGTTCTCGGCCGAGTTCGACACGAACCGGCCCCTGAACATGCGGGGCGTCTTTCAGTCGATGGATTGGGTCAATCCCCACTCCTGGGTGCATTTCGAGGTCACGCTTCCCGACGGATCCAAGGAAACCTGGTCGGCGGAAACGCCTCCCCCGAACCAACTGATCCGGCAAGGCTGGAGGCGCACCGACCTGCAGCCTGGAGACGAGATCGTCGTGTCCGGCTCCGGGGCGAAAAACGGGACGGCGCGCATGTGGGCGTCCAGGGTCGAAATCTTGGCCCAGAACGGCGTGACTCTCGATGAACCGCGCCAGGTCTTGAACATGTTCAGCCAGAACCCGGCCGGTCTCCCGCCGGATCTGCTTCCGGGCAATCAGGAATAGTCCGATTCACCTGCATCCTTGTGAGAGAAGGAGTGACGAGATGAGAGACCGACCCCACGCCGGGAGGCGCGCCGGAAGTTGGGGGCCGCGGGCCCTGTCGTCGTTCGTGGTGCTCGGCGTGGCCACGGTCGTCGTCGCCGTGCCGGTCCACGCACAGGACTATTCGCCGCCGCGAAACGAGTGGGCCCAGCCCGATCTCCAGGGGATCTGGCAGGTTCTGGACACGGCTCCGCACTACAACATCGAGCCCCACAACGCGAGCTACGGGGTGCCTGCCGGAACGGGCATCGTCGTGGACCCGCCCAACGGCATGATTCCCTACAACGCAAACGGGCTCGCGAAGCGCGAGGCCAATCGTGCCAACCGGGCCCAACTCGACCCGATCGGGCGGTGTTACAAACCCGGAACGCCCCACATCATGTATTTGCCGTTCCCGTTGCAGATCCTGCAATCGGAGAACCTCGTGACGATCAATTCGGAGTACGTGCACAACACACGGTTCATCTATCTCCACCGAAGCGACCATTACGGCGAGGGGGATCTCGACCTGTGGAATGGCGACTCCGTGGGGCGGTACGAGGGCGACGCCCTGGTCACCGACGTCTACAACTTCCATCCCGACGTCTGGCTCGACCGATCCGGGAACCACGCCGGCGGGTGGACCCTTCAGGTTCAGGAGCGCCTGGAGTTGATCGACGCCGACACGCTTCGGTACCGGGCCACGCTTGAAGACCCCGAAGACTTCACCCGGCCCTGGACCATCGAAGTCCTGCTCTACCGGCACAAAGATCCCAACAAGCGCATTCTCGAATACGAGTGCCATGCGTACGCGGACAACGCCCTCGGGCCGCCTGAGCTTCCGGTCGTCCCCTGACACGTTCGAGGCCCCAAAAGGAGACATCCCATGCGAATGACGTTTCTTGGTTTGGCGGCGGCCGCGATGGTCTTGTCGGCCGCCCTTTTCAATCCGGGTTCAATCGAAGCCCAGCGCGGAGGTGGGCGCGGAAATGCCGCACCTCCCGAACCGGGCCCGTTCGATCGTCTCTCGAACGGCCGACCGGACTTGAACGGCGTGTGGAGCGTCTCCGCCGGGGGACTGGCCGATATCACCACAGGCATCTCCGCGATCGGCGGCCAGGGGGTCGAGGGCCGCGAGAACCAGAACATTCCCTACACGCCGGTATATGCCCAGCTTCGGGCCGAATTCGAGGAGCGGCAGTTCGAGGAGCCGGAGCTGCACTGTTACATGTCCGGCGTTCCCAGCCACATGTGGAGACAGAGCTACATGGGCGCCGGCCTGATCATTCAGCACACCGATGGCCACGTCGCGTTCCATCACGAGTTCCAGGGCTCGCGGCGCATCGTGCCGATCGCTGGCGAGTTTCCGCCGGAAAACGTAAAGATGTTCATGGGCGCCGGCGTCGGCCGCTGGGACGGCGACACCCTCGTGATCGAGACGCGGAACAACAACGCGATCACCTGGCTCGACAACAACGGCGACCGGCATTCCGACCAGCTCGTGGTCGTCGAGCGGTTCACTCCGATCAACAATGACGCGTGGAACTACGAAGCCACGTTCACCGACCC
>CAZTTI010000069.1:0-5451 GCA_964615925.1 uncultured Solibacteraceae bacterium | reverse complement strand
AGCGGTGCTGAAGATTGCAGTAGACGCGATGGGCGGTGATCATGCGCCGGCCGTCGAGGTCGAGGGTGTCGTCCAGGCCGTCACCGAACACGAGGTCTCCGTCGTGCTCGTTGGGCAGGAAGACCGCATCCGGGCCGAGCTTGCGCGTTTTGACGTGCGGAATCTGCCCATTGATGTCGTTCACGCCAGCGAGATTGTGGAAATGCACGAGTCGCCGTTGACGGCGATCCGGCGCAAGAAAGATTCTTCGATCCGGGTCGCGGCGAACCTGGTCCGGGAGGGCCGCGTATCCGGGCTGATCAGCGCCGGAAACACCGGCGCCGTCATGGCCACGGCGAAGCTCATCATCGGTGCGCTGCCCGTCGTCGATCGTCCCGCGCTCGCCACGGTCCTGCCGACCCAAAAGGGAAAACCCGCCATCCTGCTCGACGTCGGCGCGAACGTCGACTGCAAGCCCATCCACCTCGAGCAGTTCGCCATCATGGGCGATCACTACTACCGAGAAATATTCGGTGTGCGTCGTCCGAGCGTCGGCTTGCTCTCTGTCGGTGAGGAGGACTCGAAAGGGAACGAGCTTACCAAGGAAGCGCTCAAGGCGCTCAAGCAGGCTCCGCTGAACTTCGTCGGGAACGTCGAAGGGAGGGACATCTTCGGCGGCGAGATCGACGTCATCGTTTGCGACGGTTTCATCGGCAACGTGGCGCTGAAACTCAGCGAGGGTGTCTTCGAGGCGTTCACGACCATGCTCGGCGAGGAGTTGCGGCGCACGCTCCAGGCCAAGATGGGATACATGCTGGCCCAGAAGGCCTTCCAGCAACTGAAGCGGCGGCTCGATTACTCCGAATATGGCGGCGCGCCCCTGCTCGGCATCGACGGCATCGCCATCGTCTGCCACGGGCGATCGAACGCGAACGCGATCAAGAACGCGGTTCGCGTCGCGAAAGAGTTTCTCGAGCACAAGGTCAACGACAAGATCGAGAGGGAGTTCGTGAAGATGGGGTGGTCGGCCGTGGATTCCGCATCCACCGACGCCGATCTTCACGTGGACCGTTCCGGAGTCGCCGGATAGGGTTTCGCCGCCTTCCGAAGCC
This sequence comes from uncultured Solibacteraceae bacterium, assembly GCA_964615925.1. Classification (GTDB taxonomy): domain Bacteria; phylum Acidobacteriota; class Terriglobia; order 20CM-2-55-15; family 20CM-2-55-15; genus JAJEDW01. Next base: position 4,360 of record CAZTTI010000069.1, on the reverse strand, counting down.
TGATCGAGTATCCATGCCTTCCAAGATCGCATTCGTTTTTCCGGGTCAAGGTGCGCAATACGCCGGGATGGGAAAGGCCCTCGCGGAAAGGCACGCGCTGGCCTCCGCGGTCTTCGACGAAGCAGACCGGGCTCTTGGGTTTGAATTGTCGAAATTGTGCTTCGACGGGCCGGCCGACGAACTGCAACTGACGGCGAACACCCAGCCGGCCATCCTCACCACTTCGGTGGCGGCCCATCGCCTGGTCGAGGACGCGGGGATCGTTCCCGATTTCGTGGCGGGCCACAGCCTGGGAGAATACAGCGCCCTCGTCGCGGCCGGCGCCCTTTCGTTTCGCGATGCCGTGGTCACCGTCCGGCGGCGCGGGGAATACATGCAGGAGGCCGTCCCGGTGGGACGGGGAGCGATGGCGGCCGTCTTGGGATTGGATTCAGAGACGGTCGCCGACATCTGCCGGACCGCGGCCGAGGGGCAGGTCGTCGGCCCCGCGAACTTCAATTCGCCGAATCAGACCGTCATCGCCGGCCACAGGGATGCGGTGGAGCGTGCAGTGGAGGCCCTCAAACACTCCGGCGCGAAGCGGGCTCTGATGCTGGACGTGAGCGCGCCGTTCCATTCGGCGCTGATGAAGCCTGCCGAGGACCGCCTGGCCCGTGACCTTGACGCCCTGGAGTTTTCGGACCTTCGAGTTCCGGTCGTGACCAACGTCGACGCAAAGGTGGTGACGTCCGGTGAGGCGGCACGGGATGCGCTCAAACGTCAGCCTTCGCGTCCGGTGCGATGGGCCGAGACCGTGCGCCTGCTTCTGGATTCGGGTGTTGACACCTTCGTCGAGATCGGTCCGGGAAAGGTGCTCCTCGGTCTGGTCCGTTCGATCGAGAAGTCCGCTACAATGCTGAACGTCGAGGACGATGCCTCATTGGTAGCGGTCCGGGCGGCGTTGCGATAGTCCGCCCATGATCCCTATAATGTGGGGCTTCCCTCCCAGGCGGCACGCGAAGCGATCGGCGGCGCGCGAGGCAGTGGGGTAAGAAACGACAACGGAGGTTCGAGATGGCTCCTTCAGTGGAAGAGAAGGTCAAGGCGATAATCGTAGAGCAACTGAGCGTGGACGAAGCCGAGGTCACACCGACGGCATCGTTCATCGACGATCTGGGCGCGGATTCCCTCGATACGGTGGAACTGGTGATGGCGCTGGAAGAAGGGTTCGGAATCGAAATTCCCGACGAAGCGGCCGAGAAGATCACCACCGTTCAGCAGGCCATGGATTACATCAAGACGCATCTTCCGGACTAAGCCGGAGAGCGGTTCAGGAGAGCGGAGCTTGTCGAGGCGAGTCGTCATCACGGGCGTCGGTTTGGTCACGGCGCTGGGCGTCGGAACGGATCCGACCTGGGAGGCGCTCGTCCATGGGCGGAGTGGTGTGGGGCCGATCACCCAGTTCGACGCGTCGGAACACTCCACCCGGATCGCGGCCCAGGTCAAGGACTTCGACCCGCTCAATTGGATCGATAAGAAGGAAGTCAAGAAGATGGACCGGTTCATCCATCTCGCGGTGGCCGCGGCCGACTTCGCATTTAAACAGTCGGGTTTGCCGATCACGGCCGACAATGCGGCGCGGGTCGGGGTCTTCATCGGATCGGGCATCGGGGGATTCGCCATCATTGAACGGGAGCATGCGAACCTCATCAAGGGCGGTCCGCGAAAGATCTCTCCGTTCTTCATTCCGTCGAGCATCATCAACCTGGCCGCGGGACGCGTGTCGATCATGCTGGGCGCGAAGGGCCCGAACTCGGCGCCCTGCACGGCGTGCTCATCGGGGGCCCACGCGATCGGCGATGCGTATCGCGTCATCCAGCGCGGCGATGCAGACGCGATGATCGCCGGGGGATCCGAGTCGGCGATCACACCGATGGGGGTGGGCGGATTCGCGGCGATGCGGGCGCTGTCGACCCGGAACGACCAACCCCAACGGGCGTCGCGGCCTTTCGACAAGGAACGCGACGGGTTTGTGATGGGAGAAGGCGCCGGGGTGGTGATCCTTGAGGAGCTCGACGGAGCCAAAGACCGCGGCGCGACGATCCTGGCCGAGCTGGTGGGATACGGGATGAGCGGGGACGCCTACCACATCACGCTTCCGTCCGAAGACGGGAACGGCGGGTATCGCGTCATGCAGAACGCCCTGGTCGATGCGGGTGTCGAACCTCACCAGGTCGACTATATCAACGCCCACGGAACCTCCACGCCACCGAACGACCGCCTCGAGACCCTGGCCATCAAGAACCTGTTCGGCAACCATGCCCGGAAGGTTGCGATCAGCTCCACGAAGTCGATGGTGGGGCACACGCTCGGAGCAGCGGGGGCGGTCGAGGCGGGAGTCGCCGTCCAGGCCATCATCCACCAGACCGCGCCGCCCACGATCAACTACGAAAACCCGGACCCGGACTGCGATCTCGATTACGTCCCGAACGAGGCGCGGTCGATGGCGATCGAATACGTGTTGTCGAACTCGTTCGGGTTCGGTGGGACGAACGCCGCATTGCTCTTCAAGAAGTACTCCGAATAGGTCAGATTCCAACCGCCGCATCCGCGTTCTGCTATCCTCGCTCCCGATGCCGGGAGATTCCCCCCAACGCGAGGTTCTCGATGTCGACGTCCTCATTGTCGGCGCAGGGCCGGCCGGCCTCGCCGCCGCGTACCGCCTCGGGCAGCTTTCCGGAAACGGGGGCCTCACGATCGCGGTTCTCGAAAAGGGCAAGGAAGTCGGGGCCCATATCGCGTCCGGCGCCGTCATGGATCCGGTTGGGATCGCGGAACTCATGCCGGAGTGGCGCGACCGTGGCGCCCCCGTCGAGAGCGACGTCACCGGCGACGACGTTTACTACCTGACCGAGACCGGGCGCTTTCGAATCCCCATCGTTCCGCCCCCGCTCCAGAATCACGGTCACGTGATCGTGTCGCTCAACCGTTTCGTCCGTTGGATGGGCCGGATGGTCGAGGATACCGGCGTCGACGTGTTTGCGGGGTTCTCAGGATCCGAACTCCTGATCGAAGATGGCCGGTTGGTGGGGGTTCGTACCGGGGACAAGGGGATTGGCCGGGACGGAAACCAGAAGGCCAATTTCGAGCCCGGGATCGAGGTTCGGGCCAAGGTCACGATCCTGGCCGAAGGCGTCCGGGGCTCGCTGGCGAAGGCGGCCATTCAGGCGTTCGACCTCGAGCGGGGTCCCGGCCGGAATCCCCAGGTCTATGCCATCGGCGTGAAAGAGGTCTGGGAAGCTCCCGCCGGGGAAGAGTTCCGCGGCCGCGTCATTCACACGATGGGCCATCCGCTGTCCACCGAAGAATTCGGCGGGGGGTTCATTTACGGGATGGCCGGGAACCTCGTCTCTGTGGGCCTCGTGATCGGCCTGGACTACGGGGACCCGCGACTCGACCCTCATTCCCGGTTTCAGCGATTCAAGGAACACCCGCTCGTTTCCGATCTGCTTGCCGGAGGCGCGCTCCGGTCCTACGCGGCGAAAGCCATCCCCGAAGGTGGATATTGGGCGCGGCCCGAACTCGCGTTCGACGGGGGAATGCTCGTGGGGGACACGGGAGGCCTGTTAAACGTGATGCGGCTCAAGGGCATCCACATGGCGATCAAGAGCGGCATGCTCGCCGCGGAGGCCGCGTTCGAGGCGCTCGGAACCGGTGACGTTTCCGCGGCGAGTCTCGGGCGATACACCGAAAAGATCGACGCGAGCTGGATCCGCGACGAGCTCTGGAAAGCGCGGAACTTCCGGCAGGGATTCGAGGCCGGTTTCTGGAAGGGCATTTTTCATGCTGGGCTCCAGACGCTCACGGGGGGCCGCGGCGTCCGGAACCGATATCCGAGCGAGCCGGGGCACACGAAGCTTCGAAAGCTCCCGGACGCCGGTCCCCCACCGCCGGATTTCCGGCCCGATGGCACGCTGACGTTCGATAAGCTGACCGATGTCTACAACTCCGGCACCGCGCACGATGAAGACCAGCCGGTCCATCTCGTGGTGAGGGAACCCGACGTCTGCCACGAGCGGTGCACGGCCGAATACGGGAACCCCTGCCAGTACTTCTGCCCGGCCGCGGTTTATCACATGGAGCCGAATCCCGCCGGTTCACTGCGACTCCAGATCGACGCGTCGAACTGCGTCCATTGCAAGACGTGCGACATCATGGATCCCTACCAGGTCATCGACTGGGTGTGTCCGGAAGGGGGCGGCGGTCCTGGGTACGAGTCGACGTAGTTGTCCTAAGAAACTCTCTTTCTCCGACGTTGTCAGCTCGTGAACAACTTCCCAGGAGGTGGGACATGAAGCTGATCGTGACAGGAGTGGTTCTC
>CAZTTI010000068.1:0-3324 GCA_964615925.1 uncultured Solibacteraceae bacterium | reverse complement strand
CCGACCTGACACAGGCCCACACCGTGCCCCCAGCCGCTCCCGAAGAAACTCATGCCGGTCAGGTCACCCTCGATGTTCCGCTCTTCGTCGATATAGACCAGGGAGTCGCGAATTCCGAATCGCGTCCGCAACTGGGGTCCCGTGATCGTTCTCGATCCCCGCGTCCCCCGGATCTCGGCCCGGACGACCCGGCTCGAAGGGCCGCGCTCGAGAACGACCACGTCCTCGATGGCGCCGATGCCGAGCGATCGAATCGCCTCGTCCAGTTCCTCCCGCGTCTGGTGGGCCTGCCAGCGCGCCACCGGAGAGTAGCGGTCCGCGGCATTGCCTGCCGCGTTCACGCGATAGACGGCGGCCGTAATCGTCGGGACATCGTCCCCCGAGGCTTCGGCGAACCGGATCTCCATGAGCTCCCCGCCCACCCAAGCTCCCTGGTCGACGGGAACGCGCACGTCGCCCACGCGCCGGAAGATCGCGGCGTCCGGAGCGAGCCGGAATTCGCGGACCTGGGAATCGATCCGGGCCGTCAGTACGTCACCGTCCCAGGTAATCAGGCGGGCGTCGCGCCACGTGATCGCGCTCTTGCGATCGAGCAGCCGCAGGAGGATCTCGCGGGAGTCGTTCCCGCCTCCAGGAATCAGGATTCCCTGCTCTTCGAGGAACGCCCGGTCCGATTCCACCGGGATCGCCGGGTAAAAGGTCCGGCGGACAAACGCGGCAACGGTATCGAGATCGGCGGCCTCCGGTTCCGGGACCTCGCCGCCGATTCCGAGGAAACGGGCCGCATCGGCATACGAGTCGATACCCGTGATCCCCAGAAGGCCGTCTTCCCAGGTCCGGAACGAAGTCGTCGTCTGGAACGGCTGGGGTTCGGGGTGCTCATAGTGACACAGCGTCGAACGCAGGTACGGAACCGGCTCGCCGAAGACGTTCTCCGCGTCTTCGGTCTGCCCGCCGCACGTCGAGCTGTACAGCGCCTCGATCGGCTCGCCGTCGTAGGTGGCGATCACCCCTCGCGTCTCTTCGATGGCCTGGGTGGCCAGCTCGTGTTCGGTGTCGAGGCCGAAGTAGACCTGACACTGCTGGGTGGCGCAGATGTCGTATCCCTGGGAGGCGAACTGCCCCATGTGGCGAACGATGTAGGTCCGGGCGGCGATCGCTTGCGCCTTGAGGGCTTCGATCTCGGGGAACACGACCGGCCCCAGTTCGTTCGGCACGACGCCGAGCAGGTAGTCTTCCAACGGCAGTTCGTTGATGACGGTGAACGCGGTGTCCGTGGAACGGACTTCGATCGTCCCGCGAAAGCGGCTGCCGTTGACCGAGAGCGGCTCGTCCCCGGGTTCGGCCAGGACACGGCCTCCCATCGGCCGGATGAGCAATGTGCCGTCATCGAGTTCGATGACCATCCGCCGCTCGAGGTCTTCCGGGCGATACTCGTCCCGCCCGGCTTCCAGCGCGACCATGCTCGTGAATCGGGCGGACCCGACGGAACGGCCGTCGAGGTCGAACGGGGCGGTCGAGGCCAGCGTGAACGAGGACACGTTGCGCTCGATGCCGATCCGGACGTCCGGTTCACTGGGGTCACCGGGCTCCTGCGCGCCGCGCACGACCCCGAGACCGATCAGGACGATCAGGGCGCACCCGAACATGCACGCCGGATAGAGATAACTCGCGTTTGTTCGTTCCTTCATTCCATGTTGTACAGAAAGGTGAACTGGAGAACGAGGTTGTCCCCGTCGAAGTCATCGGGAATCCGCGGGAACGGATTCGAAGCCATGATGGCTCCGATCGCGGCGTTGTCGAGCGATTGGTAGTTCGAGTTCGCGACGATGCGCGCGTCCTCGACGTTCCCGTTCTTCGTGATCGTAAAAATGATCACGACACGGCCACGCACCTGTCGCAATCGGGCGGCCTCGGGGATCAGCGAATACCAGTTGACCCGGACACGGTTGACGACCTGGTTCATGTACGGCCCGAAATCGTACCCTCGAGTATCGGACAGGATCGTGGGAGCCTCGGTCGAGAAGTCCGGCATGGCGTCACCGCCGCTGCCTGAAGTCCCCGCGCGCCTGCCCAAAGCCGCTTCACGGCGGCTGCGTTCCTCACTCTCCTCCGCCAGTTCGCGGGCGCGGTCTCGAAGGTTCGGGAGCAATAACCCCCCGGAGAGCGCCTCTTCAGGTGACTCCGGCGACGCCTCCGATTCGACCGCTCCGTCGGAGGCCTCGACGGTCTCCGGAGCGTCACCTCCGTCCTCGGAAGAATCTCCTTCGTTCCCGTCCTCTCCACCGTCACCGCCCTCGAGAGACGACGCGGGCTCGTCCAGCGTGATCCGCGGGGGTGTTTCGCCTCGGTTTTCGCCCGTGGAGTCCCCCGGCGCGTCCGGGCGCGCCCCTTCGGCGATCACGTCGTCACGGCCGATGATGGGAGGCGGGGGCGGGGGTTCCGGCTCCGGCGGAGGTGGAGAAGGAGGAGGAGGCGCGGCCTGGGCCTCCGGCCCCGCGGGCTCGGGTTCGGGTGGAGGCGGCGGGACTTCCGGCAGCGGCACGAGAATGGCGTCCGGAGGCGCGATTTCGGGCACTGGAACCGGAACTGGAGCTTCCGAGGGCGGGGGTACGAGCTCCGGGGGGAGGATGAGTTCGGTCACCTCGTAGTTCTCCCGCTCGTAGTCCTGCCCCGAGATCCGAATGACGCGGCGGGCGGAGTCCGCGAGCCAGTCCGACCCCGCAACCGCGACCACGAACAGGGCCAGGTGCAGGCCGACGGACAGGGCGAGACTACGGGTCCGGCGGGAGCCCGTATCGACCAGATGCGCTTGGGAGAACATGACCGTTCTGACAGTGTATCAAGAGGAAATCGGCCGACGAGACCGAATTCCGGAGTCCCGGCGCTGGTGGTGGCGCGCGATCTCGGCGTTTACAGCGAGGGCCACTTCCAGGGCCCGGAGTCCGGCGGCCCCATCCACCAGGGGCGCGGAACGCGATCGCACGGACTCGACGAAGGCCACGAGCTGGAGCCGGAGCGGCTCGTCGCGGGCCGGTTCGAGCTTCTCGTTCTGAATCCGCCCTCCACGCAGCGACAGCCGGTACCCGGACTGCTCGGCGTAGTCGAGGGACACGTAGTCGTTCGGCTGGAAGAAGCGGAGCTTGCGCACCTTCTCGGTACTGACCCGGCTGGCCGTCATGTTGGCCACGCAGCCGTCGGCGAACTCGATGCGGACGTTGGCAATATCGGCTTTTCCGGAAAGTACCGGAATTCCTGCCGCCCGGATCTCGGCGACCGGCGAATCGACCAGGCTCAGGACGATGTCGATGTCGTGGATCATCA
>CAZTTI010000067.1:0-5409 GCA_964615925.1 uncultured Solibacteraceae bacterium | reverse complement strand
ATCGCCATCGCGGGCAGCGCGATCGCTCTTCCCGTGGGTGTCGCGGTCGGATATTTCGCGCTGGCCGGGGCCCCACCGGTCGTCGTGTTCAACGTCTGGGCCGGTGTGGTCGTCGCGTTCCTGTTCTTCTGGCTCGTCGGGCTGATGTCCGAGCTCGAGCAGGTCGAGTTGCTCTCGCTGGACAAGTTTCTGCACCTTCCTGTTTCTCCCGCGAGCGCGTTCCTGGTCAACTACGCCGGTTCCAGCTTCGGCTTATCCCTGCTTCTCTTCGTGCCCGGAACCATCGGCATGTCGGCCGGGATGCTCCTGGGACGAGGGCCGTCCATGTTCGGGTTGTTCCTTCTCGTCCCCGCCTTCTTCCTCATGGTGACGGCGGTGACCTATCAGTTCCAGGGCTGGCTGGCGCTCATGATGGCGAACCCGCGCCGCCGTCAGACCGTCCTCGCCGTCGTGACCGTGGCCTTCATGCTGGTGTTTTTCCTGCCCCAGCTTGCCGAGTGGGGCGGGGACGGTGGCGGCGAAAGGTCCGGTGAGGTCGTCCAGGAGCAAATCTCGTTCTGGAGCACGATCTTTCCGCCGGGATGGCTTCCCCTCGGAGCGCGGTATGCGGCGGAAGGCCGTCTTTGGCCACCGCTCGCCGGTGCGCTGGGGATGGCCCTTGTCGGCGCGTTCAGCTTGAGGCGGTCGTATTCGACAACGATCCGCCGATACCGGGGAGCGTTCGATTTTCGAGCACGGCCCCGGAGAAAACCTGTCCCGGCCGGCCCACGCTCGCGTTCGATCGTCGAAGCCCGCTTGCCGGGACTTCCCGAGCACGTTTCCGCCGTCACCATGACGACGTTCCGTTCGTTTGCCCGCGCTCCCGAACTCAAGCTCATGCTCCTGTCTCCGGTCTTCGTCCTGATCCTCTTCGGACAGATGCTGGGCGGTATGGCGGCCAACGAGGCCGGGTTCATGGCGCCTCTGACGGCCTTCAGCGCGGCGGCTCTCATGCTGAGCATGAGCATGATCAGCTTTATCGGCAACCTTTTTGCGTTCGACCGGGCTGGCCTGCGCGTGTTTATCCTGAGTCCGATCGCGCGTCATGACGTCCTGCTCGGGAAGAATCTCGGTCTGGCGCCGTTCGCGTTCAGCTTGATGGTCCTTGCGATCCTGGTGTCACAGTGGTTCCGCCCCATGCGGGTGGATCATCTGGTGGCCGTTGTCGCGAGCACGATCCCCATGTACCTGGTGTTCTGCCTGGCCGGCAACGCGTTGTCGATCCTGGCTCCCATGGCCGTGAAGCGCGGATCCGGATGGCCCGTCCGGAACCAAGGCCTCAAACCGTTCATCCAGGCGCTGGTCATGTTCGCGTTGCCAGGCGTGTTTGCGTTGACGCTCTGGCCGCTGGGTGCGGAATTCCTCGCGTCGGCCTTCCTGGACTGGCGTTCGGTCCCCATCTTTGCCGCTCTGGGAATCGTGCAGGCCGGCGGATCCTGGTTCCTCTACCGGCGAGTCCTCGCGTTCGAAGGGGAATGGCTCTACCGGCGCGAGTGCCGGATCCTCGACGCGGTGGCGCGCCAGAGCGAATAGGAATCCGGGAAATCGCGCCGACTCATGTCCCGACCGCCTTCCTCCAAGCTCGGCCATCGTACCGTCCTCGCCATCGCGCTTCCGGTGATGGCTTCCAATGTCTCAACGCCGCTGATCGGCGCCGTCGACACGGCCGTCGTCGGGCGAATCCCGGGCGCGGCCTATATCGGCGCCGTCGCTGTCGGATCGCTGGTCTTCACGTTCGTGTTCTGGGCATTCGGCTTCCTGCGGATGGGAACGACGGGATTGTCCGCCCCGGCCGTCGGCGCCAACGACGAGGACGAGGCCGCCGCGGTTCTTTACCGGGCCCTCTTGGTCGCCGTGGTCGTGGGTGGAAGTCTCATCGCACTTCAGTGGCCGATCCGGGAGGCGGCCTTCGGCCTGTTGGACGGCCCCTTCGAAGTCGAGGCGTTGGCCCGGGACTACTTCGATATCCGAATCTGGGCGGCTCCAATGACGCTGGCCAACTACGCAGTCCTCGGCTGGTTCATCGGCCTCGGACGGACGAGGGTCGCGCTCGTTCTCCAGCTCGTCCTGAACGTGACCAACATCGCGCTCGACGCGTTTTTCGTCCTCGTCCTGGGTTGGAGCGTCGAAGGCGTGGCCCTGGGGACGTTGCTGGCCGAGACCGTCGCCGCCGCGACGGGGATTCTGCTGGCGCGACATGCGGTTCGCGCGCTCGGGGGCCGTTTCGTTCCGGCACGGATTCTGCTGAGGGCCCGCTTGCGGAAGCTGTTCGACGTGAGCAGCGACATCATGATCCGATCCCTCGCCCTGATCTTCGTGTTCGTTTGGTTCACGGCCAAGGGCGCGGAAGAGGGAGAGGTGATTCTGGCCGCCAACGCCGTGCTCCTGCATTTCGTATCCATGAGCGCCTATTTCCTGGACGGCTTGGCGTTCGCCGCCGAAGCGCTCGTGGGGAGGGCCTTCGGCGCTGGAGACCGCGAGTGGTTTGTCCGGGCGTTTCGTCTGTCGACTTTCTGGGCCGCGGCGACTGCTTCCGCCATCGTCGTGATCCTGGTATTGCTGGGAGGGGGCCTGATCGAGGTGTTCACCGTGGATTCCGCGACGCGGGAAGCAGCCCGGCGATTCCTGCCGTGGGCCGTCGGTGCGCCGCTCGTGGGTGTGTGGGCGTTCCAGCTCGACGGAGCCTTCATCGGGGCAACCCGGACACGGGAGATGCGAAAGGCGATGCTCGTTTCGCTTGGAGTGTACCTGGCCGCGTGGTGGGCCTTCACGCCGTGGGGAAACCATGGCCTCTGGGCGGCGCTCTATGTGAGCTACATCGTCCGCGCTCTCTCCCTGGCGGCCTACTATCCCGCCCTCGAACGGTCCGTGTCAGAATGAACGGATGATGACGAACCCGACCTTTAAACGGATCGATGTGGCCGAGGCCCGGAGGCTGATCGAGGAACGGGACGCCCAGGTCGTCGACGTCCGGGATCCCGATTCCTACCGGGCGGGGCACATCGAAGACGCCGTCTCGATCGACGAACGGAACGTGCAATCCTTCATGGATACGGCGGACTGCGACCGTCCGCTGATCGTGTGCTGCTATCACGGGAACATGAGCCAGGGCGCGGCCGACTACTTCGGGAGAAACGGGTTTCGCGAGGCGTTCAGCCTCGATGGGGGGTACGAGGCCTGGCGCCTCGATGGCCAGCGTCGCGATTGACGCCGCCGCCGACGTAGACGGGCTCGCGCCCTACCGTCCCCGCTCTGAGGCCTCGCGAGCCCGCGCGGCGCTCAACATGTTTCTCATCCCGTGGTTGCCTTCGTGGCAGGCGTATTCGTAGATCTCGTAGTCCGGCTTTTCGACGAGGGGCAACCCGACAGTCCACGTATCGGTCCAGGTCCGCGCGTCGTCGAACGTGGCCTCGTAATACACGCGGTCCGCGCCGATCCGCGTGAGCCGTTCGGTGATGACCATGTCCTCGGAGTGGCGGTTCCCGCCGCCGTTGGCCCCGACGCCGGTCCGGTCGGTCAGGTTTCGCGTCTCGATGACGAGCGTATCGCCCTCCCAGCGGCCGATGGAGTCCCCCATGTACATGCGGATGTCTTCGCTCACGTGCTCTCCGCCGATCGGTATGATGCGGGCCTCGTGAACCATCTCGTTGGCGATGGCGACGTAGCCCGGAGCCTGGACGATTCGCGTGCCGTTGCCGTAGATCACGGGCAGGATCGATCCGGGCACTCCACGGGTGATGCAGCGGATGTAAAGCGTGAAGCTCCGATACGAGTCGGGAGACTCCGGTTCGAACTCGCCGAGGCGGGGACGGGACTCTCCGTAGGGCGTCAAGGGCGGGACGCGGCCATTCGGAGGATCGATCACCAGGGACGTCTGCCGCGACGCCTCCTCGGCGTATTCGCGCCAATGGGACGGTGGCCCGGTGCCGATCCGGGCATCTTCGGCCTCGAACTCCACCTCAATGGATTCGAGGCTCGCGCTGGTCTGTTCCGCGCGGTCGGCGTATTCGGCCTCGGTGAGGAAGCGGCGCTCGCCGAAGCGCTCCGGACGGCTTGTCGGCACGCCCAGCGAGTCGTCGGTTGTGAACGTGCCCTGGATATCGGGGTCGCCCCACGGCGTGCGGGGCGCCGTGTACGTCCTTCCGCCGAGCGCCGCGGTCGACGCGGGGGTTTGGGCGAAGGCGGGCGCGGCCGCCAACGCGAAGAGTACCGTCGCGAGACCAAACAGTCGAAGCTTCATGGAGAGCCTCCCTCTGCCGGTTAGGTACCGGATCGGATCGGCAGAGTCAAAGAAAAGCGGACGGCTCCGATCCGTGATAGAAGAGATTCTTAGGAAAAGGAGACTGCCGGAAGACCATGGGACATCGATCATCGCACCCCAACCGCCGGGCGTTCCTGGGTTCGGCCGCCGTGTCGATCCTGGCCGCCGGGACGATGGAAGCACCATCCGTGTTCGGGCAGGGTTCGCGGCCTCTGTCCAGCCCCCAACCGATCCATCTGGTGAACGGCGCGATCCACACGATGAACGCACAAGGATCCGTGGCCAATTCCGCTTCCATCTTCAACGGGCGTTTCCAGGCCGTGGGCGTTTCCGTCGATCCTCCGGACGGTGCCCGGACGATCGACCTCGGGGGGCGTACCGTCGTGCCCGGTCTTATCGACCCCCACATCCACATCGTCAGCCTCGCGAACCGGCCGGGGTACCACGTGATCCTCGAAAACACGCGGTCGATCTCCGAAGTTCAGGAGACGCTGGCGGCCCACCGGGCCGAGGGTGTTCCCGAAGGCCAGTGGATCACGTCGATGGGAGGCTGGCACCCCAACCAGTGGGCCGAGCGCCGGCGTCCAACCCGGACGGAGCTGGACGACGCTGTTTCCGACCGCCCCGTCCTCCTTTATGAACGCTTCACGGGTCCGGCCGTGACGAACACCCTTGGAAAGCAATATTTCGACATGATGGACGCCGGGGATCCGGTGCATCCGAACGTTTCCGCCGTCAACGCCGGCGAGGATGGGTCGATCGCAGCAGCCGGGTTCGGGGGCGGGGGACCGGCCGCGACCGCGCTCTACTACCTGCGACGTCTGCAGACGTCCGAGGACCGGCGGAGAAGCACCATCGATGCGATGGACTATTCGGCCAGCGTGGGCCTGACGGCCCAGCTCGACCAGGTCCTGTTTCCCACCCCGGGCCCCCTCGACCCGTCGCAGATCCTTTCCAACCTCGATCACTACCGGATGTACGACCCGTGGTTGGAGCTACACCGGGAGGGACAGACGACCATTCGCCTGCAAATGAACTTCCTGCACAACCAGAGCGATCCGGAACTGCCCGAACTCCGGGAGCGCCTGCGCACGCAGTTCCAGTTCTTC
>CAZTTI010000066.1:0-4620 GCA_964615925.1 uncultured Solibacteraceae bacterium | reverse complement strand
ATTTCGAACTCCCGGAATGGACGATGCGCTTCGAGAACCCCGGCCCGATCGAACTGGACAGCCGCATCACGTACGATTGGATCGAGCGCCTTTCCCCGGTCGAATCCCGCTTCGAAGCCTCCGTGCTCGTCGAGTCCGTTTCCGCCTGTTCAGCCAACCTCGCAATCGCGACGACGCTCGAGCCGAAGCCCGATCTCGTCGTGTGTGAGTTCTGCTGCCCCGAAACGAAGCGCGGAATCGCAATCGCGGGCCCGTCGGTCCCGCTCGCGATCGAAGGCGTGGATCCGGGCGGCGACGAAGGCCGCCGCATCGCGACGTTGATCGCCCCCTGGTTCGGATACCTGGAATCTCAAGCCGTCGAAGCCGCGCTCGCGTCCGGCGTGGGCACCGTCGAGGGCCAGTTGCTCGGTTCCGGCCAACCCGCCGGCGAACGCGACCGGGCCGCCTTCCCGATCCGGATCGATCGCGTGTCGCGGGTTCCGATCGAGGGGAGCTTGCCCGTCTACTACGTCGAAGCACGGCGAAACTATGGAGCCACGGCGTCCGACGCCATCCCGTGCCCCGGCTACACGTACCTGCGCACGTGGATCTTGCCGGCTCCGACTTCCGGCGTCATCGTCGTCGACCAGGACCTCGAACTCTTCGACTGCGACATGAAGGGCGCGCTCTACGACTCGCCGCTGGTTTATTGGTCGCGGGACGGGGCCGCCGACGTCTTCTTCCGCCAGATCGGTTGGGAGAGCGAGGCCTACGGCGTGATCACCGTCAGCCCGACGGAAGCCGTCGTCCACACCTTGAAGAATTTCCGCCAGTAGCGGCCAGGAGCAAACGATCTCCGCGCTCGAAGCGGGTGACGAGGCCGAGATCCGGCGCCACTTGGCCTGGTTCCTGGACCGGATGCGCGGCGAGATCGGCAGAACTCTTCTCAAATCGCGATGACCGGTCGACCCACGTGCCGCCGGATGAATGAAAAGGGCCGGGATTCGGTCAGGAAACCCGGCCCGGCCTCACGGACCTCTTTTTACTGCCGATCTTCACCCTCTTCTTCGTCGGGCGCGACATCGGCCAACTCTCGGTCCGCGTCCAGCCCTGTGGCAAGGCCATCCACCGCTTTTCCGATCTGGACGCGCCGCATCACGGCGATTTCCGCTGGCGTCGCCGTCTTGGGATCGACATCGGACGTCGCGCAAGTGAATCCTCTTAAGGTGCATTCCGAGGTGGTGTGCTCGATGCCCCGTTCGGCCATGAGTGTAAACATGAGCGCCTCGGTCTCGGGACGATTCTCTACGGAGTTGTTCGGCAGGAACGTTCCGACACCGATCGCATAGTCGACCGGCATCAGCGGCTCGACGCTCGCCATGAAGGCCCCGTCCAGCTTTTTCCCCAGATCATAGGCGCCGAGATCGGCACCCTCGTCCACCAGATACTGGACGATGTCGGTGTATCCCAGGTTGGCTGCGGCCATTAGCGGCGTGATGCCGTAGCTGTCCGCCCAATTGACGTCTTCTCCCAGCTCCACTAGCAGCTTGACGATTTCCATGCGCTCGTCCAGGGGTCTTTCCATCTGGTAGCCGGGGATCAGCGCGAGGCCGGCCGCCGCTTGCAGCATGGACTCTCTGTCGCTGGATTTGGCGTGAGGGTCCGCGCCGTAGGCCAGGAGGAGCTTTGTGGTTTCCAGATCGCCGGCGAACACGGCGCGCATCAATGCGGAAGCGAACACGATCCGAGGCGAGGCTCCACGATTGCGGGCCCTCGGAGTGTTGTTGATGACCGCGTTCGGGTCGGCTCCCGCGGCAAGGAGCTTCTCGATCAGAGGCAGGGGATCGGTGGTATAGGTCCACGGCAGACCGTTGGTCGCCAATTCCATGTTACGGCGGTCCACTGCCCAGAACAGCGGCGTGAATCTCTGGGCGTCGGCTTGGTTCACATCGACGCCGTTGTCGATCAGGAACGACGCCATTTCATAATGGCCGTTGAAAACGGAGAGAGCCAGGGCGGTTTTTCCATCGGCCGAAACCGTATCCAGATCCGCGCCGGCATCGATCAGAACACGCGCCATCTCCAGATTGCCTTCTCGAGCCGCGAACATCAGCGGCATCAGCCAGCCGTTTGCGTACTCGGCCGGGGATTGGTCCGGTACAGGCGGTATGGGCGTCGCGCCTTCAAATCCGCGGCCGGTCGCAGCCGGAATGAAGTATGACCGGGCATTGACGTCGGCGCCGCGGTCCAACAGCAGCTTGACGGCATCCAGGTGGCCTTCATGGACGGCCCACATCAGAGCGGTTGTGCCGCCCCAGCTCTCCAGCGCGTTGACATCGGCGCCATGATCCAGCAAGGTCTCGATCGCGTCGGTCTTCCCCGTGCGCGCCCCCATCATGAGTGCGGTGTCGCCGTGCACGGTGAGGGCGTCGTTCGAGTCGGCTCCGGCCCCGATCAACTTGTCGATGATGGTCGCGTTGCCGTTCATCGCCGCCAGCAGCATCGGCGTGGCACCCGCGACGTTCCTGGCGTGTACGCTCGCACCCGCATTGAGCAGCAGGTCCGTGGTTCCCACATCATCCCGCCGGACGGCCCAGTGCAACGCAGTCGAACCGTCTGCCTGGGGCGCATCGACATAATCGAGAAATTCCCGCAAGCGTTCGAAGGGCAGGTCGGCTTCGACCGCCTCGAGCTGCAGAGTTTCTGCCGCTTTCTGCCGCAGCAAGGAGCGCACGGCCTCCCGGCTATTTCCGTTCATGACCGCGTCCGCGACATCACTGTTCGCCGCAGCGAGGCCCGCCGCCGACAGCACGACGACCGCGCAGCTCGCCATTATGTGCTTTATATACATATCGTTACCTCTGACTCTACTCCGCTTGCTGGTTCAGCAGATTATGTGTACCATCCCGGCTGACATCTTGACAACGGAAAACGCAGTGGACACGCTCGGGCGTTCGGCAGGGGGGGTGAAAAAGAACTTGCACGTCTTCCCGGGCCAGTGGATAGTATGATGATTGATTTCCGTAAGATCCGGAGGCCGAGTCGAGGGCCAGATGTGGCCGGCATTTTAACCAGGCGCTGAAAAGACTTTGGTTGGTAGAGCGACATGAGACACAGACTGTGGATGGGTTGTACCGCTGTCGGTGGGATGGCGATCCTGGTCAGCGCCTTCGGTTACGGAGAGGCGGCCGAGCCCCAAGTCTCCAGGGTGACGACAACGGCAGCGGTGCAGGCGGATGCGGACGCCCGGAAGGCGATTCTGGATCAGTATTGCGCCACGTGCCATAGCGATCTCGCGAAGACGGCGAATCTGACGCTGGAGAACGCGGATCTAACCAACCTGGCCGTGGATGCGGAATTGTGGGAAGGGGTCATTCGCAAGCTCCGGGCCGGGGTGATGCCCCCACCCGGTGTCCGGCGTCCATCCCTGGCTGACTACGAAGGGCTTCGGGACTGGCTGGAAAACGAAATCGACAGCCAGGCGGCCATGAATCCGGGATCGGTGGTGATGCACCGGTTGAACCGGGCCGAGTACGCCAATGCGGTCCGTGATCTGGTGGACATCGAAATCGATCCGTCTCTCTTCCTGCCGCCCGACGATTCGGCCCACGGGTTCGACAATGTCGCCGGCTCGTTGACGATATCGCCGACGCTTCTGGAGTCCTATATTACGGCCGCGGCCCGAATAGCGCGCATGGCCGTGGGCTACTGGAAGTCGCCGACCCAGGTCAGCTATATCGCCTCGGGAGATACGTCGCAGACCCAGCATCTGGAAGGGCTGCCGTTCGGTACGCGAGGCGGCATGAAGGTGCGGCACACCTTTCCGGCCGACGGCGAGTACCGGTTTTCCGCCCAGAACTACGGTCTCGGAAGCTTCCATCCCGGCGAGACGATCATCTTCACGGTCGACGGCGTGGAAGTCGGCCGGTCGGTGTACGCCGGCGTCGGCGTCAGCTCGGGCATGTCCGGGGAGAATGACGGCTCCATCGATGTGACCGCCTGGGTGCAGGCGGGGACGCACACGGTGGGGGCCACGTTCCTGGCGACGAACTATCGGCCCAGCCTGAACCTGGTTCAGGAATACGACCGGAAGTCGCTGGAGAATAACGCGATCGCCCAGTTGCAGTATCCTCCGGCTATCGGCTTCTTCAGAATCTCCGGGCCCTTCAACGCGGCGCGTCCGGCCGACTCCCCGAGCATCCGCAAAGTCTTCACGTGCCGGCCCGGGAACACGGCTGAGGAAGCGTCCTGTGCGGAAGAAATCATTTCGACGCTCGCCCGGCGGGCTTTCCGGCGTCCGGTGGATTCAACGGATCTCGAGGCGTTGCTGGGCTTTTACCGGGAGGGTCGTGAAGACGGCGCCTTCGAGGATGGGATCGAGCTGGCGCTCCGCCGCATCCTGGCGAGCCCGCAGTTTCTGGTGCGCCTGGAACAGGAGCCGGAGGATCTGGCGCCCGGCGGCGTCTTTTCCATCCACGATCTGGAGCTGGCCTCCCGCCTGTCCTTTTTCCTGTGGAGCAGTATTCCGGATGAGGAATTGCTCGATCTCGCAGAAGCGGGAGAGCTCAGCAATGCAAGCACGCTTCGGCAGCAGGCCGAACGCATGCTGCAGGACCCGCGGGCAGATACGCTGGCCTCCAA
>CAZTTI010000065.1:0-8188 GCA_964615925.1 uncultured Solibacteraceae bacterium | reverse complement strand
CGTCGAACCGAGGGACGTGGCCAGTTGGATCCGCTGTGCTTCGCCGCCGGAAAGCGTCGACGACAGGCGGTCCAGCGTCAGGTACTCGAGCCCGACCTCGTTCAGGAAGGCCAGGCGCGTCCGGATTTCGAGGAGCACGCGTTCGGCCACACCGGCTTCGGTCTCGGAGAGCGGCAACCCGTCAAAGAATCTCCGCGCCTCGCGCGTGGTCATGGAAGTCACGTGAGCGATGTTCTTCCCGTGGACGAAAACGTCGAGGGCCTCCGGCCGCAGTCGCGCGCCCCGGCATGCCGGGCAGACGGTATATCCGCGATAACGGCTCAGGAAAACGCGGACGTGGAGTTTGTATTTCTTGGTTTCGAGGTAGCTGAAGAAGTCGTGAACGGCGTTGACGACGGTCGCACGTTCCGATTCGTCCAGGTCGTCAAACGGCTTCTCGATCGGAAATTCTCCCGCTCCCACTCGTTTCCTGAAGTCGTTCAGGTACTTGCGGTACCTCGGCTTGGTCCACGGCTCGACCGCACCGCCGGCGACGCTTTTCCGGCGGTCGGGAATCACGAGGTTGAGGTCCAGGTCGATGGTATTTCCGAAGCCCTGGCAGCGCGCGCAAGCGCCGAAGGGGTTGTTGAAGGAGAACAGCCGCGGTTCGGGGTCTTCGTACGACAAGCCACAATCCCGGCACTCGAAGCGCTCGCTGAAACGGAATCGTTTGATTCGGGCGGCGTCCGGGTCCTGGGGGGCCCATTCGCCGGAAGCCCATTCGAGGACGACCTCACCCCGGTTCTCGTGGAAGCAGGTCTCGATCGAGTCCACGAGGCGATGGCGAATCTCGCCGTCGACCCGAAGCCGGTCGACGAGGACAAACACCGGCTGCGTGAAATCCACCTCGAGCAGGGATTCCGGCCGGGAGTATTCGAAGACCTTGCCGGCCTGGTAGAGGCGTCCGAATCCCCGGCGTTTGAGGTCGCCCAGGCACGATCGGATCTCGTCGTCGGTCGCGAGTCCGGTGAGGGGAAACAGGACGTAGAAGCGTGTGCCTGGCGGCCAGCCGAGCACTTCTTCGGCGATCTGGTCCACCGTGTCCCGGGCGACCTTCCGGCCGCACTTTCGGCAGATGGTGGTCCCGATCCGGGAGAAGAGGAGGCGGATGTAGTCGTAGACCTCGGTCGAGGTGCCGACCGTGGAACGTGGCGTCCGCGTCGTGTTGCGCTGGCGGATGGCGATCGCCGGAGCGATGCCGGTGGCGTCGTCGATGTCGGGCTTCTCGATGCGCTCGAGGAACTGCCGGGCGTACGCCGAAAGGGACTCGATGTAGCGCCGTTGACCTTCGGCGTAGACCGTGTCGAACGCCAGCGACGACTTGCCGGAGCCGCTGACGCCGGTCACCACCGTCAGCGCGTTGATCGGTATCTCGAAATCGATGTTCTTCAGGTTGTGAACGCGCGCGCCGCGAACGATGACCTTCTCGTGGCCTTCTTCGCCGACCCCCGCAGGCAACTCCATCGCCCTGGCCATAATCCTCCATTATAGAACAGTCGGAGGAAGCGTCCGGCGGGCCGGCCTGGAATCTCCGGCAACGGCCACGAAGGGCGTAGAATACGGGCATGCGATTCTCCGTTCCCTCGCTCGATCGCACGTGAAAGAACGCTTCCAACGAATCAGGGACCTGTTTCTCGCCGTCGTCGCCGCCCCGGAGACGGACCGTTCCGTCTTGCTCGAGACGGCGAATCCGGAGGACCGCCCGCTTCTCGAAAGCGTGCGCCGGGTGATGGCGGTGATGGAAACATCCGGCCGAATGGCGTCCGGCGTCGTGGACTCGCTCTTGTGGGAAGCATCGTCGAGCACAGGGACCGATGCCGATCTGGAACGCACGTTCGCTCCGCTCGAGATGCTGGGCCGCTATTCGATCGTCGGCAAGATCGGCGAAGGCGGAATGGGCCAGGTATGGAGAGCGATCGATACGTCATTGGACCGCGAGGTCGCCGTCAAGCTCCTCCCCGAACGATGGGCGCGTGATGCCGAACGACTTTCCCAGTTCCGGCGCGAGGCTCGGATCGTCGCGTCGCTCAACCATCCCAACATCGTGACGATCCACGCGGTCGAGGAAGTCGAAGGTTTGCCGTTCATCGTAATGGAGATGGTCTTGGGAACCTCCCTGCGCGAGTCGATGACGGCGGCCGGGATGCCGCTCAGCCGCCTCCTGGACTACGCCATCCCCATCGCCGGCGCGCTGGCCGCGGCACATGCCCGCGGGGTGACGCACCGGGACCTCAAGCCGGAAAACGTCATGGTGACCGCCGATGGCCGGATCAAGATCCTGGATTTCGGACTCGCGAAGAAGGCCCCCCGCGTCGTCGAGATGAACCTGCAGTCCGAAACCGGCACGGCTTTCCGCGAGGTCGTTTCCGGGACTCCCCCGTACATGTCCCCGGAACAGATCCGCGGTGAGGCCACCGGCCCCGCGAGCGACGTGTTCTCCTTAGGGATCCTGCTCCACGAAATGGCGATCGGTTCACGGCCATTCCCGGGAAGCTCCATGCTCGAGGTCGTCTCGTCGATCCTTCGCGACGCCCCGCCGGCCCCCTCGTCCATCCGGAAGGAACTGCCGGGGGAATTCGACGCTCTCGTCGCTGCTTGCCTGGAGAAGGATTCCCAACGCCGTCCGGCCGACGCCGGTCCCGTCCTCCAGCGCCTCGAGTGGCTCCGCCGGGAACGGGAACGGGCCGCGCTTCGCAACCTTGCCGCTCCGGTTTGGCCGGGTCCTGTTGCCCCTCGGACGACCGCCTCCCGCAACCCGGCTCTGGTGATCATTCCCTTCCAGGACCTCAGTCCGCAGGGCGATCTCGGTTACCTCTGCGGCGGCATCGCCGAGGACGTCTCCACGGCGCTGTCTCACGTGGAGGACTTCGAGGTGCGCGCCGTGTCGCGGATCGACCGGGAGACGATGGATCCGCTCGAAATGGCCCGTATGCTCGAGGCCACGACCTTTTTGGACGGAAGCGTCGCGCGAGACGGGGACCGGGTCCGCGTCACCGTGCGGATGGTGGACGCGGAGAGCGCTTCCCAGCTCTGGTCGTCGCGATTCGACCGGAGCGTCGCGGACACGTTCGGCATCCAGGACGAAGCGGCTCGCGCCGTGGTCGAGCGCTTCAAAATCGATATCGCCTCCGGTGCCGGCGGCCCGATAATGGATCCCGCAGCGCGCGAAACGTATCTGAAGGGACGCTTCTTCTGGGGAAAGCGCTACGAGGGCGGCTTGCGCCGGGCGCTCGCGTGTTTCGAGGAGGCGATCGCGCTCGACAGCCGGTTGGCCGACGCCCACGCCGGCCGCGCCGACTGCTTCGCGCTGATGGGCCACTACGGCGTTCTTCCCCCCGCGATGGCGTACTCCCGCGCGCGCGATTCGGCGGAACGGGCGCTTGAGCTCCATCCGCAATCTGCTCCGGCCTACGCGACCCTGGGTTGGATCGCGGCCTTCCATGACTGGAAATGGAACGACGCCGAGTATCTTTTCGACCGGTCGCTCGGATTGGACCCGCACTACGCCACCGCATCAGAGTGGAAAGGGATATTCCTTCTGGCACGCGGCCGGGCCGACGAGGCCATGACGTCCCTTCGGCGGGCGCAACGTGACGATCCGGTGTCGCTGATGATCGGCAGCATCCTCGGATGGGCCCTCGACTCCACCCAGAGAAACGACGATTCCATCCGGGTTCTCGAGAACGTGCTCGAGATGGATCCGCGTTTCGTCTTTGCCCATGCGGTTCTCACCGGCGTGCTGTCGACACGGGGGCGCCACGAGGAAGCCGTGGCCACGGCCGAGCGGGGAGCCCGTTTGTCGGGTCGCGACGGGCTGTCGCTGGCGCTCCTCGGGTACGCCTACGGTGCCGCAGGGAGGATTGCAGATGCCGATTCCGTCATCGCGGAGATCCGCGAGAGTTCCCCGGAACGATACGTCTCGCCGTTCCACGTCGCCCTGGTCCACCTTGGCGCCGGAAGGCACGATATTGCGATCGAGCATCTCGAATCGAGCGTCGACGCGCGCGAGTCGTTCTTCCCGTCGATGTACTTCGATCTCATTTTCGAAAGCCTGCGGCCGGTGCCGGAGTTCAGGGCCCTGCTCAAGCGCATGGATCTCGAGACAAATGCGCGGACCTGACGAACGCCGTCTATTCGGGAGCGAGCAAGGAGCGGTAGTTGTCCGCGGTAATGTTGAGGCTCAGGACCTGTCCGTCGTCCCCGAGCGAGGAAACGGGTTCCCCGTTGATGCTCAGGTTGACGCCGGACACGTTTCCGATCTGGACGTCCATCATGCGTTCGGCGGAAAACGCCCGGGTCGAGCCCGGCTGCATCGTCATCTCTTCGGCCGGAGACTCGTCGGATCGGACCCGGATCCACGTGGCGTTCCGGGCATCGACCTCGACGACGAGGTTCGTGGTTTCGATAGCGGGTTGCGCCGGTGTGGCGTCAACCGGAGGGGGCGGAGTGGGCGCGAGTTCAAGGGCGGCCGGCACAGGGTCCGGCGTGGATTCGGTCCCGGCGCCCCCGAAGACGAAGAAGAGAATCACGATGAGAACGACGAGGCCGCCGATGGCGATGGGAACGATGTGCCGTTCGATGCCATCGCTGCCGACCCGTTCCACGACGGCTGAATCCGTCGCTTCGACCGGGGCCGTCGGCACCAGCGCGACGTATCGTCGAACCGCTTCATCGGGGTTGAGGCCGAGCCGTTCCGCGTACACCCGCACGAAGCCCCGGTTGAACAGCCCGCCGGGAAGCGCCTGAAAATCTTCGTCCTCGATCGCCTTGAGGAATCGTGCGCTGATCCGCGTTTCCTGCGCGACCTGAGCGATCGTCAGCGTCTTCGATTCGCGAGCGGTCCGGAAGCTGTCCCCAAATTCGGACATTGGCGTGGATACTACGAGTGAGTTGTTGTTACGTCAATGGCTGCCAGGGACGATTGTAGGTCCTTCGCACCCGATTAGGCGAGAGATCGGACACGACGACTTTTCGGCAATTGCCGCTCCCACGTGCGATTATAATGCGCGACACCGGCAGCCCGCCGGCGAACGAACACTCCGAGGCGGATGGACAAAGATCTCCAATCCATTCAGGAAGCACGCCAGCTCGTGAAGGCGGCGCACACCGCCTGGAAGCAGTTCGAACACTTCTCCGCCGATCAGGTCGAGCGGATCCTCGAGGCGATCTCCGTCGAGACGGCGTCCCATGCCGCCCGCCTGGCCGAGATGGCGGTCCGCGAGACCGGGTTCGGGAACGTCCCGGACAAGACCGCAAAGAACCTGTTCTCGGCCCGGGACGTGTATCGGGCGATGCGTCCGCTCGAAACGATCGGGATCATCAGGGAAGACAGGGAGAAACGGATACTGGAAGTGGCCACTCCCGTCGGCGTGATCGCCGGCGTCATCCCATCGACCAACCCGACGTCGACCACGATCTACAAGGCCCTCATCGCTCTGAAGGGGCGCAATGCCATTGTCTTCAGTCCCCATCCTTCCGCCGCCGAATCGATCGGCGAGACCGTCCGGGTGATCGCCCAGGCCGCGGAAGCCGCGGGGGCTCCCGCCGGAATCGTTTCTTCGATGACGCGACCCACGCTGGAAGGGACCAACGAGTTGATGCGGCATCCCGGCGTCCGGCTGATTCTGGCGACCGGGGGGCCCGGCCTGGTTCGCGCGGCGTACAGCGCGGGGAAGCCGGCCTTTGGCGTCGGACCGGGAAACGTTCCCGCGTACGTCGAGAAGTCCGCCGACGTGCCCAAAGCCGTTCGCGACATCCTGACGGGGAAGTGCTTCGACAACGGCACCTTGTGCTCGTCGGAGCAGTCGCTCGTCGCCGACCGCGAAATCGCCGGCCTCGCCCTCCGGGAGCTCGAGAAGAACGGCGCGTTTCTCTGCCGTGGTGAGGACCGCCAACGGCTGGAGGCATTGATCCGGAATCCGAGAGGAGGCCTGAACACCGCCATAGTGGGGCGATCCGCGGCCCGGATCGCCGAGATGGCGGGCATTCAGGTTCCCGCCGAAACCCGCGCGCTGGTCGGTGAGGAGGAAGGCGTCGGTCCCGATCATCCGTTGTCGATGGAGAAGCTTTCGCCGATCCTGGCCTTCTACCAGGTCGAGGATTGGAAAGAAGGGTGCCGCCTGGCGATCCGCATTCTCGAGTTCGGCGGCTTGGGTCACACGCTCGGCCTGCACACGAGCGACGACGAGGTCGTCCGGGCATTCGCGCTCGAGAAGCCGGCATCGCGAATCTGCGTGAACACACCGGCCGCCCTCGGCGCCGTCGGCCTGACCACGTCGCTGTTCCCGTCCATGACGCTGGGGTGCGGCGCTTTCGGAAACAACATCACCTCGGACAACATCTCGCCGCTTCACCTCATCAACGTCAAGCGGGTCGCCTGGGGTGTTCGGGAGTTCGATCGCCCCAGCGGGGAACCCCAAGCGGAAACCCGGCCCGCATCGGAACCACGCCGGGG
The DNA here is from genome assembly GCA_964615925.1 of uncultured Solibacteraceae bacterium. Classification (GTDB taxonomy): domain Bacteria; phylum Acidobacteriota; class Terriglobia; order 20CM-2-55-15; family 20CM-2-55-15; genus JAJEDW01. The sequence goes on along the minus strand of CAZTTI010000065.1, from coordinate 1,695 downwards.
CCGGATTGCGGCGATCGTGGACGACTGGGCCGGACGGCGCGGGAACCCGGCGCCGACCCCGTCCGCTTCCCCAGAGCCGGAGACAGCCGCATCGCTCCCCCCGCCAACCGCCCCGCGCCTCGGTTCGTATGCCGAGGTCGACCCTGCGGCTCCGTCGAAGCCGGATCCCGTCGCGACCGGCACCTCCCGCCCGGCTCCCGTCGGGTTCGTTTGCGAAGACGACGTTCGCGCCGCCTCCCGGTCCCATGCGTCGATCCCGGTCGACGGGAAGACCATCATCACCCCGTCGGCGCGCGAGTTGGGAGAGCAACTCGGCGTTTTCGAGACCGTCGGATAGGCCAGCCCTCGTTGGCGATCCCCGCGTTCCTCCCCGTGGTACGATCAAATGGTGAGGCTGGAGAAACTCCATACCTACAATGTGATACGCGCGCTACGCGTCGTCCTTCCCCTCGTCGTGCTGGGCTTGTTGGGCCTGGGCCTGGCCAACTACTGGTCCCAGAGGCCCACGACCTCCGAACAGGAAACGCGCCGGCTGGTCGATAACGTTGCGGAACTCTCTGAGGACGTCCGCTTTTCCCGGACCGAGAGCGGACGGCCCGTGTTCGCGGTCGAGGCTGAGCAGAACGTTGGAACCCAGGATGGACTGAGCGTCCTCGAAGGCGTGCGCATCCGGATCTTCGGACAGGATGTCTCCGTCCCCGATCGCCTGATCTCAAGTCCCTATTGCAACGTCGAGGCGTCCACGGGCGATATCGCCTGCACCGGCGACGCCGTGGTCCAGTTCGACGATCAAACCACGATCGAAACGACCAGCCTGCGATACATCAACGCGGAACGCGTCGTCCGGACGCTGGCGGCGGCTCGCGTCATCCGTCCGGGGGAATTCGAGGCGGACGCCGACGAGATCGTTCTCGACCTGGCGCGTCAAATCGTCTCCCTGAACGGCGCCGTGGTCATCCGCACCACGGACGGCGCGCGGCTCGATGCCGAGTTCATTCGATACTTTCAGCTCGAAGATCGCGCGGAGGTTTCAGGCGGCCTGCGTTTGGGAGCCCGGCAGGGAGAGCTTCGCGGCCGGGCGGCCGGCATCGAGCTGGAGACCGGAACCTTGTCCCCGGAGTACATCCGCGTCACCGGGCGGGTGACGGCGTTCGCCTCCGACGAATCCGAGCCCGCCTCGATCGGCGCCGACTCCCTCGACGTCCACCTCGACGGAGACCGCGTTTTGAGCATGGTCGCCCGTGGAGCCGCAAGCGCGGAAACCGGCCAGGGCCCCGATGGCAGGACCTTGTCCGGAAACGAGCTGGAGGGATTTTTCCTCGCTGGTGGCGGGTTGGATGCCGTCGAGGCGAGGGGCCAGGCGCTGATGCGGACGTCGAACGCGGAAGTGCTGCGGGCGCCGGCGATCCGTTACGTTCTTGCCGGATCGAACGTTCGCACGACGGGGGAATCCCGCTTCGAGACCGGAGAGTTGGTCGTCGACGGCGCGGATTTCCGGATTGCCCGCGGCGATTCCGTGGAGTTCGAGACCGATCGCCGTGCGTCGATCCGCATGCCTTCCGGTTTCCTCGAGGCCGACCGGACGCGGGGCCTCATCGACGGCGTCAGCGGGGAGATCGTTGAATTGATCCAGCGCGGGAATGCCCGGTTCGACCGGGAGGGCCGGCTGGGCTCGGCCGACGAGATTTCCTTCTC
>CAZTTI010000064.1:0-17130 GCA_964615925.1 uncultured Solibacteraceae bacterium | reverse complement strand
GCGTTCTTTACGGGCCGGACGCGATGAGCGGTGTGATCGCGGTCGAAACCCGCCGGGGCCGCACGCGGATTCCGGCGTTGACCTACGCGGTCGACGGCGGGAACCTCGGGACCAGCCGCAATGAGCTGTCGGTCGGTGGCGTGGCCGGGCGGTTCGACTATTTCGTCGACGGCCTCCTCTACGACACGAACAACGACATCCCGAACAACGAATACCGGAACGAGTCCTTCGCGAGCCGCGTCGGCTACCTCGTCGGATCGAACACCGACATCAGCGCGACGTTGCGCCGAACGGAAACCGACTTCGGATCTCCCAACGCAATCCTGCATTTCGGCGTTCCCGATGACTCGAACCAGGGCGTGCGCCAAACCTATGCGACGGCCCGCTCGGTCACCGTGGTTGATCCGGCCACGATCACGTTTCAATATTCATTCACCGAGCGGGACAGCCGCTTCGTCAACCCAACACCCACCGGCGAACCTCACGACCCGTTCGGGTTCGGCGCCAACTACCTCGGTGACGTCGTGACGGTCACAGGAGAAAACGGTTCCTCGACGACTGGCCGCGCAGTCCTCGACTTCGGAGGGACATACCCGTCGCGTTCGAATTCGAATTCGAAACGGTCCGTGTTCAGCGGTTCGGTCGACGTCGACGTCGTTGATGGTTTCGCCCTGAGCTTCGGGGGCCGGATCGAGGACGAAGAGGGAACGAGCACGTTTTCGGCGCTCGAGTCGCGCCGCAATCACGGGTACTTCGTCGAGGGCCGGGGCAACGTCGGCCAGCGGTTGTTCGTGACTGCGGGCCTCGGCATCGAGGACCACGCCGTCTTCCAACAAGAAGTCGTCCCGCGATTTTCGGCGGCATTTTATGCCCGGCAGCCATCATCGGGTGCGGCGGTCGGAGAGACCAAGCTGATGTTCAACATAGGCGAGGGAATCAAGGCGCCCAACGTGTTCGAGGCACAGTCGTCGATCTTCAACCTGCTCCAGGGATTTCCGGGCCTGATCGCACAACATGGCCTGGAGCCGATCAAACCCGAACGGACGCGGACCATCGACGCCGGAATCGAGCAGCGCTTCTGGGACGGCCGCGTCCGCGCGGGGGTCTCGTTCTTCGACAACCGGAACGAAGACCTGATCGAGTTCGTGTCGTCGAACATTCTTCCCCAGCTGGGTGTTCCCGAAGATGTCGCCAACGCGTCGGGCTTCGGCGCTTACGTCAACGCGGCGTCTTTCGACGCGCGGGGCGTGGAGTTGACCGGAGAGATTGCCGTCCGATCGGGTTTCCGTGTGTCGGGTTTCTACACGTATCTGGACGCGGAAGTCACCGAATCGTTCGCGTCGAGCGCGCTCGCGCCGGCGTTCAATCCGGCGTTCCCCGGCATCCAGATCGGGCAGTTTTCACCGCTGATCGGCGCCCGGCCGTTCCGCCGTCCGGCGCATTCGGGGGGACTGACCGCCAGTTACTCGCGCGGTCCGGGTATCGTGTCGGTGACCGCGGCCTTCGTCGGGAAACAGGACGACAGCACGTTCCTGAGCGATGAGAACTTCGGTTTCTCGATGCTGCTCCCGAACAATGACCTTTCGGGGAACTTCCAGAAGGTCGACCTGAGCGGATCCTATGACTTTCATCCGCGCGTCCGGTGGTACACGACGGTCGAGAACCTCTTCGATCAGGAATACCTTTCCGCGATGGGCTTTCCCGGCCTTCCGGTCACGGTTCGGAGCGGCGTGAAGTTCACGATCGGCGGGGACGGGATGTAACCGGCCTCCGCCCCCGCGCCGGATTCGGCGATCGCGCGCGCCGGACACGCGTCCGGAAACGCTCTCTGAACAAATGTTCAGAGAAGGCCGGCCGACGGCTCGAACCGGTATGATCAGACCAAGGTCCGATGGTCGTGTGGCTACAAGCTCTGGGGCTGGTTTGCGGTCTGGGAGCCGCGGTGTTCGCCGCAGATGCCGCGAAGCGCCGCGTCGACGTCCTGATCGCGCTCCTCGCATTCCTGGGAACGATTGCGTGGTCCGGGTTCCTGCGCGTCCCCGCGTTCGGTGCCGTCGGCCTCGTCGTGGCGGCCGTGGCCGCAGCCCGGATATTCCGGCCCCGCTGGCGGGGGCTCTCGGGGCTGGCGACCGGGTTCCTTGCGGCCGTCTGGATCAGCCTCCTGTACAACCAGGGGCTTGACCTGGGTATCGCGGTGGCGATGGGCTTGGGCGTTCCGCTGACCGCGGCCGTCCTGGCGCGAACGCGTTCGGAGTTCGCTCCCGAAGCGCTCGTGGAAGACGCCACGCTCGCGGTGGGCGCGTTGGCCCTGGTCGTGGCGGCAGGCCCGACCATCGCGGACGGGTTCGGGACCGCGGGGGCGATCAATCTGCCGTACGTTTCCCGATCCCAGGCATTGCCGATGCTCTTCGTCGTGATGGCGGCCCTCGCGGCCGCCGCCGGCGGGTGGTACACGCACTGGTGGAGGAACCGCTAGGATGCAGGGTCTTCTCGAGAACGGCCTGTTTGCCCTCAGCCAGGTTTTGCGGTTTCCCGTCATCGGGATGTTGTGGCTGTGTGTCGCCGCAGCGGTCTTCATGGCCGCGGGAACCGTCGTCGAGTTTGTGGCGCGCCGCCGCGAGCGTCGAGCGTTCGACCTGAGCGACTGGCTGACGGCGGGTCCGGTCCTGGGCGCCTCGCCGGAGCGGTCGGGCGTGCTTCCTGGCCCGCTACGGGCGCTGTTGGGGGATGTCGAGGATGAACGCGGCAGAAACGCGCTCGGCGACGGCGGCCTCGAACACATCGTGCTAGAGCGCGAGGAGCGGGTGCGCCGCTCGTTGAACGGGTCGCGTCTGCTCGTCAAGGTTGGACCCAGCCTCGGCCTGCTCGGAACCCTCATCCCGATGGGAACGGCGCTGGCGTCGCTGACGGCCGGCGATCTCGAGTCGATGGCGGGTCAGATGGTCGTGGCGTTCACGACGACGATCGTGGGTCTGGCGTCGGGAACGATCGCTTATGTCGTTCAGGTCGTTCGTCATTCGTGGGTGAACCAGACGGTTCGCGAACAGCGGTTCCTGGCCGAGCGCGTCGCGGCCGAGATCGGATCGAAGGTTTCTGTCGAGGACGAGTGGGTTGGGGCGGGCCGCTAACGGAGAGCCATGGGACGATTCTTGCATCTGCCGTCACCGGACGAATCCCCGGACGAAGATCCGCTGGCCGGAGTGGCCAACATCTTCGACGTGTCGGTGGTCTTCATCGTCGGGTTGATGATCACGCTGTTTTCGGTGTATCGAATCGGCGACCTTATCGATCCGTCGAGTGAAGTCACGATGGTCAAGACCAACGCCAACGGGTTGCAGGAGATCATCATCAAACGCGGACCCGAGATCGAAGCTTACGAACTGACCGGTGAAATGACCTCGGGGGACGGTGAGCGGCTCGGAACCGCCTACCGGCTCGCCGACGGGCAGATCATCTACGTGCCGGATACCGAAGGAGACGATTCTCCGTGATCCGGCGCCTGATGGTGCTGGGCCTCGTTTCCGCCTCCCTGGCCTGGACGCAGGGGACCCCGGGTGAGATTTCTCTGGGGTACATCTATTCCGACGGGAATCTTCCCGGCACGATCGCCGCGTACAAGGCCCTGCTCGACGAGCGCCCCGATCTCGAAGGCCAGGTCTCCCTGTCTTTCCTCACCGAATCCTTCTTCGACGATGTCTCTCCCGAGGCCCTCCTCGACTCCGACGTCGTCGTCCTCGACATCATGAACCAGCAGATGCTGGACCGGTTCAACTCCGAGCACGGCGTCGACGTGATCGAGTCGGTCAATCTCGAGGGGAGGGTCCTCGCCGTCGGCGAAGGCCTCCAGCCCCGCGAATCGTACACCGATCAGGGCGTGATCTGGGACGATCGCGCGCGCGCGTATTGGGCCGGCGGCGGACATTCGAATCAGGTGGGCCTCCTGAAGATGGCATTGACGCACGCGGGCGTCCGCGGGCTCGAATTGCCGGATCCGCAGCCGGCGCTGGATTTCGGTTACTACTATCCCGACGGCCAGGGCGGCCGTCTGTTCCCGAACTGGGAGGAGTTCGACCGCTGGCGCGAGGCCAACGGAAAGAAACGCCCCGGGGCGCCGCGCGTCGCCGTCGGGTTTTACAGGGCGACGTTCTATACCGGTGACGCGGCCGCGCTCGATGCCGTAATCGCCGAAGTCGAGCGGCAGGGGGCCGAGGCGATTCCGATCTTCGGTTATCCGGGGGCCGTCGCGCACGAACTGCTCCTCACCGGCGAGGACGGTCGGTCGCGCGCCGACGCGGCCTTGTCGTTCCTGTTCCGGTTTGCCGACTTCCAGTCCCAGAACGCCCTCGACCGCCTCGACATCCCCGTCATCAGCCTGATCGACCTCTACGGGGCGAGCGAAGAGGACTGGCGCGGATCCGACGCCGGCCTCTCGATGTTCTCCGGGACATTCCAGGTAGCGGTGCCCGAGTTGGCCGGAACCGTGGCGCCCACCGTCGTCGCCAGCCAGGAGCGGGTGCGCGACGCCGAGACGGGCCTCACGATGGTGGTTTCCTCGCCGATCGCGTCCCGCATCGAAACGGCGGTTTCGCGGGGATTGAGGTATGCCGCGCTCGCAAGCACACCGAACTCCGAGAAGCGCATCGCCCTCATGTATTACAACTACCCGCCGGGGAAGGCCGGGATCGGGGCCAGCTACCTGAACGTGGCCGACTCGTTCGCGAACATTCTGACCCGGATGCGGGAGGAAGGATACGACGTCGGTGAGGTGGATCTCTCCTCGGAGGCCGTGCTCGACGACATCTCGACCTATGGCCTGAACGTCGGCGGGTACGCGCCCGGACAGCTCGAGGAACTTCTCGGTTCGGGACGCGTGGCATTCGTCGAGATGGCCCGCTACCGCGAGTGGCTCGACGGGTATGCCCCCCGTTTCCGGGACAAGATCCTCTCCGACTGGGGGCCGCCGGAAGAGACGACGCTGATGGCCCAGAACGGCGAGCGGATCGCGATCCCCGTCATCCGGTACGGGAACGTCCTCCTGCTTCCCCAGCCCGCCCGCGGCTGGGGCGAGGACGACGAGATGCTTTATCATGCCGACGACCTCGCGCCCCATCATCAATACGTTGCGACGTACGCCTGGTTGCGGAACGCATTCGACGCCCATGCGATCGTGCATCTGGGTACCCACGGGACACTCGAATGGCTCGACGGGAAAGACGTCGGGCTCTCCGAGGAGGACGCGCCGGACGCATTGATCGCCGACATTCCGGACCTCTACGTGTACAACGTCGACGTCGTGGGGGAAGGCCTGGTTGCGCGCCGCCGCGGCATGGCGACACTGGTCGACCACATGGTGCCGCCGTTTGTCGAGGGAGGCCTGTATCCGGAGCTGGCGGCCCTCTCCGAGTCGATCAACGACTACGACATCAACCTGCACAAGAGTGGGGCTCTGACCGACGCCTACGCCGAGGAGATCATTTCACAAGCCGTCGAACTCGGCATCGCCAAGGACCTCTCGCTCGAGCTGACCGACGCGTCGAGCCTGACCGACGAGATCGTCCACCGGATCCGGAATTACATGGTCGAGCTGCGGAGCGAGAACATCCCGTTCGGGCTCCACGCCTTCGGCCGCACGCCAGAGAAGGAACTCCGCGATTCAACGATCCGGGCCATCGTGGCCGCCGATCGGAGTCTGCTTCCCGAAGGTGAAGCGGTCCTTGCCGATGAGATGGAAGAACGCATCGTCCGTTCCGGCCCCCGCGAGCTCGACAACCTCATGCGCTCGATGCGGGGCGGATTCGTGAACACGGGGAACGGCGGCGAACCCATCCGGAATCCCGATGCCTACCCGACGGGCAAGAACTTCTACGGCGTCGACCCGGAGAAGATTCCCAAGCCGGCGGCATGGAACCTCGGAAGGGAACTGGCCGACCAGATGCTGGCCGATCACCTCGTGAAGAACGGACGGTATCCGGAAAAGGTCTCGTTCGTGATCTGGGGCGACGAGACGATGCGGCACGAAGGCGTGCTCGAGTCCCAGATCTTCCACCTGCTCGGGACCGAACCGGTCTGGGACGCGCGCGGCAACCTCATCGACGTGGCCGTGGTCGGACGAACGCAACTCCAGCGCCCGCGCATCGACATCGTGATCGCATCGGCGGCGGAAGGCATGTTCTCGAACGTGACGAACATGATGGACCGCGCCGTCCAGAAGGTGAAGGCGCTCGACGAGGCGGAAAACTTTGTCCGCGAGCACTACCTCGAGACGAAGGCGACATTGATCTCGCGCGGTTATTCCGAAGAAGACGCCGACCGCCGCGCCGGAGTCCGGATCTTCGACGAGCCGCCGGGCCGCTTCAACCTGAACACGTCGGGCATAGTTGCGGCCAGCGGAACCTGGGACACGACGAAGCCGATGGCCGACGAATACCTGTCCAAGCTCGGCCACGCCTACGGCAACGGCTTCTGGGGCGAGCCGATGGAGGACGTATTCCGGCTTGCGCTGTCGGGCACGGAGAAGATCGTCCATTCCAGCTCGACCATGCTCTACGGCTCGCTCGACAACGACGATATGTTCATGTACATGGGCGGGCTCGCGACGGCCATCCGGTCGATCGACGGAAGCAATCCGGAACTGGTGGTGACCAACACGCGCGATCCGGGAAACCCCGAGATGACGTCGATGGACGAGTTCATCGGGAAGGAATTCCGGTCGCGGTACGTCAACCCGGTGTGGATCGAGGGAATGCAACGCGAAGGCTATGCCGGCGCCAACGCCATGCGCGAGTTCGTCGAGTACCTCTGGGGCTGGGACGCCACCGTCACCGAAGTGGTCGACGACGCCATGTGGGAAGAATCATTCGAGGTCTATGTCGAGGACAAACACGCGCTCGGCATGGCCGAATGGTTCGAGGACAACTCGCCGTACGCGTTCCAGGACATCACGGCCCGGATGATCGAAACCGTGAGGAAGGACGCCTGGGCGGCCGATGCCCCGACCCGCCGCCGGTTGCTCGAGGAGTTCATCGAGAGCGTGAACGAATACGGCGCGAGCGGGTCGGAGGTCACGACGGGCAACCCGCGGCTGCTCGAATACGTGATCGACGAAGCGCTGGACGCCGGCGTCCCGGCTCCCGCCGTGGCCTCGTTCGAGCAAATCATGGAAACCGCGATGGGCGTGGATATTCAGGCCGCGGCCGACCGCGTTCGCGAGTTCGTCCGGATGAACGAACGACCCGGCGTTACGGCCGTCGACGCTCCCAATACGGCCGATCCGGTTCCATCATTGGAAGGCTACCGGATGGAGCGCGTGCCGAGCCGGGAACCGACTTCGGTTTCCCGGCCCGCGATCGGCGCCCAAGGGGATTGGGATGGCCTCTGGGTGACGGTTCCGGTCCTCGGGTTCCTCATCATCTGGCGCATCCGCCGACGTCCATAGCCATGCGCGCACGCTGGACTCTTGCCGCCATGACGCTGCTGCTGGCCGGATGCCAGCCCGCCCCGGAGATCGCGACCGATGCGCCACCGCCTCGCACGCCGGCGCTGTTCGACGACGACGAATCCTGGCAACGTCCCGAAGCGGTCCAGGTCAGCCAGAGCGGGGCCGGCGCGTTTGAAGCCAGCCTCACCCCTTTTCGCGGCGGCTTCGCCGTCGCGTGGCACGACACGCGCGACGGCGATTCGGAGATCTATTTCCGCCTCGTCGACGCCGACGGCCAGCCGCAGGGTCCTGAACAGCGGGTGACCGAAAATGCCAACCTCGCGTACGAGGCCGACATCCAGGCCGCGGGCAACCAGCTCGCCATCGCCTGGTACGAGCGGTCGGGCGACCTGTACCAGGCGATTCTGGCGTCGTATTCCCCTGACGGGGATGAACTGTGGCGCCACCGTCTCTCGCCTCCCGGGAAGAACGGCCGCATCCCGATGATCCGCACGCGCTTCGGCAACGTGTTTGCCGCCTGGCTCGAGGACACCGGCGGAGAATTCTGGGAGATTCGCGGCGGATGGTGGGACGTGAACGGCGATCCGGTGGGCGAGATCGAGACGTTTGCCACCGCGGGGGAGACCACCTGGAACCTCAACGGAAGGATCGCGCCGGACGGTTCGGTCTGGATCGTCTACGACACCGACGTCTACACGCGGTCCGAGGAACTCTACCTGGTTCGCGCCGGAACCGACGGGCAGCGGTTGGGCGATCCGGTCCGCCTGACCGACGACGACGGGATCCAGTCGAAATACCCCGACATCGCGTTTACGCGGAACCAGGCCGCCCTCGCCTGGTTCGACCGGAAGGACGGGAACGACGAGGTCTATCTGTACACGGGCCTTCTCGAAGGGTTGGCCGAACTCGTTCCGACGTCCTACTTCTCCGTCGATCCGGAGGCGACCCGAATCACCGACACCGCCGGAGGCTCGATCGGGGCGTATCTCGAGTGGAACGACCTGCGTCTTGGCGTGGCGTGGAACGACAACACCGCCGGGCAACACGAGGTGTTCTACCAGTCCTTCGATCCGGCGGGTGATCCGGTCGAGTCGCTCCGCCGGATGACGGACAACGCGACCGAGTCGTTGATCCCGTCGATCCAGGTGTCGGGGAACGGATTCGCGCTGGTGTGGAACGAATACACCCCGGCCCCCGACGGACGACACGAGAGTCCGGACGCCCGGTCGGAGGTCTTCTTCACGCGCGTTCCCTGACGGAGCGTTAACTTGAGATCGCGTCGAGCACGTCCGGCAACTCGGTAAGGGAGCGGATTTCTCCACGGGCATGCTCGGCGCCAGGGCGGCCCCGCTGGATGAAGCCCCAGGGTCCGCGGATGAGGTGGACGGGACAGAGTCCGGCCTCGGCCGCCGGGATCACGTCGTTGTCGACGCGATCCCCCACGTAGGCGATCTCCTCGGGAGCGTAGCCGGCGGCGGCGACGATCTGCGCGAAGAACTCCAGGTCCGGCTTCGCCACCCCCCACCCCCCGGACGTCGCGATCATGTCCAGCGGAAGGTTCATGACGCGGAGTTCGCGTTCGCGTTTGGCCGGTTGGTTCCCAGCGACACCCACGAAATAACGCCGGTCGGTCAAAGCGTGCAGGCAGGGGACGGCATCGGGGTAGAGGTCGCCGCCAAGGAAACAATCGTCGACTTCTTCGCGGAAACGGGTCAGCGTTTCGTTCCAGTCCAGCTCCGGACGCACGACCTTCAGGAGCTGACGGTGGTCCTGGCCCTCGGAGATGAGGCTGCCCATCACGCTGAAGAGGGCCAAGCGGGGGACGTCCAGCCAGTCGGCGAACAGGGACCAGATCCGCGTTTCGTCGAACAGGGTCTCTCCGATGTCGAAGAATACGGCGCGGATCTTCACGGTCGGATGATAAACCACCCGAAGACGCGGGGACACCACCGTTTCCGGGATCCCGCAGGTTTCTTGACTTCACCGGCGGGGGTGTCTATAAGGAACTCTCTTCCCCACAGTTTCGAACAGCGGAGGCGGCGATGCGACGACGGTGGTTTCGACCTCTTGAACTGGCGATTTTCGCCATCATTCTGACGGCCGTGGCCGGCGGCCCGGCCCCCGGCCAGAGTACGGGCGAAGGCCAGTGGCCGGCGTACGCCGGAAGCTGGGATGGAACGCGCTACTCGCCGCTCGCCCAGATCGACCGGGCCAACGTCGACCGGCTCGAGGTCGCGTGGACATGGACCTCGGAAGGCTTCGGCGCGCCCGAGAACCGGATCGAGTCCACTCCCCTCATGGTCGACGGCGTGCTCTACCTGACGGCAGGGAATCGGCGCAACGTCATCGCCGTCGATGCCGGGACCGGCGAGAACATCTGGATGTGGCGCATGGACGAGGGCGAACGCTGGGAACGCGCCGCGCGCCGCAACTCCGGCCGCGGCGTCGCGTATTGGGAGGACGGGACCAGCCGGCGCATTTTCACCATCACGCCCGGGTTCCGGCTCGTTGCGCTCGATGCGGAAACGGGCGTTCCGGTGCCGGAATTCGGAGAGAACGGCGTCGTGGATCTCCTGACTCAACTCGACGCCGACGTCGACGACATAGCGGACCTGATCGGGACGATCGGCAACACGTCGCCGCCCGTCGTCGCGCGGAACACCGTGATGGTGGGCCCGGCGCTGCGTCCCGGCGGGCGCGTCGACATCGAGAACACGAAAGGCGACGTCCTGGGTTTCGACACCCGTACTGGCGAACGGAAGTGGGTGTTCCACACGGTTCCGAGGCCGGGAGAGTTCGGGTACGAGACATGGGAGGACGACTCGGCCCTGTACACGGGGAACGCCGGCGTCTGGGGACCGTTCTCGGCCGATCCCGAGCTCGGCATCGCCTACCTCAACATCGAGACGCCGACCAACGATGCGTACGGGGGGCATCGGCCCGGCGACAACCTGTTCGGCAACTCGATCGTCGCCGTCGACATCGAGACCGGCGAAAGGGTCTGGCACAAGCAGCTCATCCACCATGACATCTGGGACTACGACAACCCGCCGCAGCCGATCCTCATCGATGTCGTGGTCGACGGACGCGAGATCCCGGCCGTCGTCCAGTTGACCAAACAGGCCTTCGCCTACGTCCTCGACCGCGAGACCGGAGCCGAGGTCTGGCCGTGGGAAGAGCTTCCGGTTCCCCAGTCCGACGTCCCCGGGGAGCAGACGGCTCGGACGCAGCCGTTTCCGACAAAGCCTCCACCATTCGACCAGCACGGCATCACGCCCGACGACCTGATCGACTTCACGCCCGGGCTCCGGAGCCAGGCGCTGCAGGCCATCGAGCAGTTCCGGATTGGTCCGATCTTCACGCCGCCGTCGTTGGGAAATGCCGCCGACGGCACGCGTGGGACCATCGTCGTTCCGGGCTTCGGAGGCGGGGGCAACTGGGAAGGCGGCGCCGCCGATCCGGAAACCGGCTTCGTCTACGTCGGCTCGGCCACGGCGCCGACCGCGGCGGCGCTGGCACCTCCGGGGCCGGACTCGACCAACGCCGACTACAACATGGGCGGCGGGGCGCCGATGCCGTCGATCGAAGGGTTGCCGTTGCTGAAACCGCCCTACGGCCGCATCACCGCGTACAACATGAATACGGGCGAGATCGCCTGGCAGATTCCCAATGGCGAAACTCCCGAGGATGTGGCCAGCAACCCCGCGCTCGCGGGAGTCGAGATCGCGCCCACCGGGATACGGTCGCGCGCGGGCTTGCTCGTGACCTCGACGCTTCTCTTCGCCGGGGAGGGCAGCGGCGGCCGGCCGATCTTCCGAGCCTACGACAAGGCAACGGGCGCGGAGATCTGGCGCACCGAGATCGCGACGGGAAGACAGCAAGGACTTCCCATGACCTACATGCACAATGGTCGGCAATACATCGTGTTCGCCAGCGGGGACGGATCGAGTCCGGCCCGCCTGGTGGCTTATGCCCTGGGTGAGGAGGACTGAGGAGGCGCGTTTCGCATCGGTCGTTCCGGCCCAATCGATCGACGAGGGGAGATGCACTGCCCGCGCGACCATGCCGAGATGACGGTCCTCCATGACGGCGAACTCGACGTCGAGTCCTGCCCGTCGTGTTCGGGTGTCTGGTTCCAGCATTCCCGCCTGGTCGCGTTCAAGTCGCTTCAGGACCTGATCACCTCGACGCCGGGGTTGCCCGACGCGCTCCGCCGGCATCCGGGCGCCTCGGCCCCCGTATTCGGCGATGAGGCGGAAGGCGCGGAATGCCCGACCTGCGGGCATGGCCTCGCGTCGAACCGCGTCGGCTCCGGCATCACCGCCCGCACGTGTTTTTCCTGCGGCGGCGCCTGGCTGGACGAGGCCGGTGTCGCGAGCATTCTGAGGAGGGGGCCGGCTCCGGCCAACCCGGGTCGCGTGGTGGTGGGGGAGCCCGGCCCGCGCTTCGACCGCTTCACGTTCCACGATCCGCTTGCGCTGGTCCTGGCGCTCCCGCTCGCCATGCTTGCCGCACTGGTGGTGAACTCCACGTTTCTCGTCGGCCTCTTCCGCCCGTTCCACATCTGGATTCACGAATTCGGTCACGCATCGGTCGCCTGGTTCTCGGGCCGCCGCGCGCTCCCGCTTCCGATCGGATGGACGAGTTGGCAACCCGAGTCGAGCGTCGTGGTCTATCTCGCCCTGGCCTTTCTCCTCGGCGTGCTCTTCTGGACCGCGTGGAGGGAGCGGTTACGGGGGACGATGGTTCTGGCAGGGGTCCTCCTCGTCGTCCAGGCGATCATGACGTGGACCTTCCCGCAGAAAACCGTGGAGCTGTGGATCACGTTCGGTGGAATCGGGGGCGAGTTCCTGCTCTCGACGATGCTGATGATCATGTTTTACTTTAAATTACCGGATCGAATACGCTGGGATTTCTGGCGTTACCCGATACTGATTGTCGCCGCGAGCACGTTCGCCGAAAGCGCCCGATTCTGGTCGCGCGTCCAGCGCGGACGGGAAGAAATCCCATGGGGCTCGATCCTCGGTGCCGGAGATGCCGGTGGCGACATGGACCGGCTCGTGCTCGAGCACAACTGGTCGAGCGCGGCCATCATCTCGTCGTACAACGGGCTGGCAACGGCCTCCATCGTGGTCTTGCTCCTGGTCTTCGCCGGTTTCATCGTGGCCGGTCGGACGTCGATCGCCGAGCGGTTCGGGGTGGAGGCCCCCCACAGCCGACGCGGCTTGAACCCACGTTAGAAATGGGTATGATCGACACCTTCCGGTGAATCATGAGCAAGGAGTCCCTGACCCAACACCCCGCGACGCCGGGCCCCAGAATCGGTGTGCTGCTCGCGAACCTCGGCAGCCCCGAAGCGCCGACGGCCGAGGCGCTCAAGCCCTACCTGACCGAGTTCCTGATGGACCCCGACGTTATCGACATCCCGTCATGGGCGCGATGGGTGCTGGTGAACTGGATCATCGTCCCGCGCCGCTCGGCCGAATCCGCCGCGCTCTACCGGAAGATCTGGACCGACGAGGGCTCGCCGCTCCTGGTCCACTCCCGGCGGTTTGCCCGGGGTCTCGCCGCCAAGCTTGGCGACCGGGTCCGCGTCGCCTTGGGCATGCGGTACGGCCGGCCGTCGATCGAGGACGCGCTCGACGAACTGAAGCTCTCCGAGCTGGACCGGCTGATCGTGTTCCCGCTTTATCCCCAGTTCGCGCAATCGTCGACGCTGACGGTGGAGAAAAAGGTCCGGGGGGTCCTCGTCGGCTACCGGCACTCCCCGGACCCGGAGTGGATCGCGCCGTTCTACAGCGATGCCCGGTACATCGAGGCGATGCGGTCCGTCGCGGCCGAACGATTGGCGGCGTTCCGTCCCGACCATCATCTGTTCAGCTTCCACGGAGTGCCGGAGCGCCACGTGAAGAGGCAACACACGATCTGCCTGGCCAGCGAGAACTGTTGCAGCCGGATCACGGAGGCCAACGGGAACTGTTACCGCGCCCAGTGTTTTCATACGGCGCGGTCCCTGGCGGTGGCTCTCGGGATTCCGGCGGAGCGTTATTCCATTGGCTTCCAGTCCCGTCTCGGGCGCACGCCCTGGATCCAGCCGTATACCGATCACCTCATCGCCGACCTGCCGCTTCACGGGGTGGACCGGCTGGCGGTTTTCTGCCCTTCGTTCGTCGCGGACTGTCTGGAAACGCTCGACGAGATCGAAAACCGCGAGAAGGAACGCTTCATCCAGGCCGGCGGTAAAGACCTTCTCCTTGTCCCCAGCCTGAATGACGATCCGGGCTGGATCGCCGCCGCCGCCGGTTTCGTCGAGGACCGGATGAAATCAGAACGCTGAAAGGATACCGTTCAACGTCGCACTCGGGCGCATCGCGCGCGATACGGGTCCCGGGTCCGGGGCGTAATAGCCGCCGATGTCGACCGCGTGGCCCTGGACGCAATTGAGCTCGTCGACGATCGTCGCCTCGCTCGCACGCAGTTCGCGAGCAAGCGGATGAAACCGTTCCTTGAGGGCCGGTTCGTCGTCCTGTTCGGCCAGAGCCTCGGCCCAATAGAGGGCCAGGTAGAAGTGGCTTCCGCGATTGTCCAGCTCCCCGCACTTCCGCGATGGCGATTTGCCGTTTTCGAGCAGCTTTTCCGTGGCGCGGTCGAGTGCGCGGCCCAGCGCCCGCGTGACGGAGTTCCCCGTGGCGTCGCCGTGGTGTTCCAGCGAGACGGCGAGCGCGAGGAACTCGCCAAGCGAATCCCAGCGCAGGTGGTTCTCGGCCACGAATTGCTGGACGTGTTTCGGGGCCGAACCTCCGGCGCCGGTCTCGAAGAGGCGGCCGCCGTTCATCAGAGGGACGATCGACAGCATTTTCGCGCTGGTCCCGAGTTCGAGGATCGGGAACAGGTCGGTCAGGTAGTCGCGCAGGACGTTGCCGGTGACGGCGATCGTGTCCTGGCCCGCCCGGAGCCTTTCCAGCGTCGTGCGCGTGGCCTCGGCCAGGGGAAGGATCCGGATGTCGAGCGCCTTCGTGTCGAGCGTCTCCAGATAGGGGCGGATGTGGGTGATCAGCTCCCGGTCGTGGGCGCGGTCCTCCTCGAGCCAGAAGATCGCGGGCATTCGGGTCGCGCGCGCGCGCTCGACTGCCAGCCGGACCCAATCCTCGACCGGCGCGCGCTTGACCGTCGACATCCGCCAGATGTCCCCGGCCTTGACCGCGTGTTCGTGGAGCGAGGTCCCCTCATCGTCCACCACCCGGACCGTGCCCGGAGAGGGAATCTCGAACGTCTTGTCGTGCGATCCGTATTCCTCGGCCTTCTGCGCCATGAGGCCGACGTTCTGGACCGTGCCCATCGTCCGCGGGTCGAACGCGCCGTGGGTCTGGCAAAAGCGGATGGTTTCGTCGTAAACCGAGGCGTAGCTGGAGTCGGGGATAACGGCTTTCGTATCCTGCCCGCGGCCGTCCCTGTTCCACATCTGGCCCGAGGAGCGGATCATCGCGGGTAGGGAGGCGTCGATGATCACGTCGCTGGGGACGTGGAGGTTGGTGATGCCTTTGTCGGAGTTGACCATGGCCAGGCTCGGCCGCTTCCCGTACACGGCCTCGATATCGTCCTCGATGGCCCGACGCTCGCCATCGGGCAGACTTCGGACCGCGTCGTGGAGCGCGGCCATTCCGTTGTTCGGATTCACCCCAAGCTTTTGGAACGTCTTGCCGTGCTTCTCGAACACTTCCCGGAAGAATACGCCGACCACGTGACCGAAGATGATGGGATCGGAAACCTTCATCATCGTCGCTTTCAGGTGGACGGAAAAAAGCGTGCCCTGGCGGCGGGCGTCCTCGATCTCGGTTTCCAGGAACTGGTCGAGGCGGGCGACCGACATCATCGTCGCATCGACGATCTCACCCTCGAGCACCGGAACGCTCGCCTTGAGCACCGTCACGTTTCCATCGGCCGCGGCCAGCTCGATCCGGAGCGTGCCGTTCCGCTCGATCGTGACCGACTTCTCGTTCGACCGGAAGTCGCCGCCGTCCATGTGCGCGACATGGGTCTTCGACTCCGGACTCCAGGCGCCCATCGAATGCGGGTTTTTCCGCGCGAACTGCTTGACCGCGTTCGGCGCGCGCCGGTCCGAATTGCCTTCGCGCAGGACGGGATTGACGGCGCTCCCCTTGACGCGATCGTAGCGCTTGCGGATCTCGCGCTCCTCGTCCGATGCGGGTTCGTCCGGGTAGTCGGGGATAGGGAACCCCTTCTCCTGGAGCTCGCGGACGGCGGCTTTCACCTGCGGCAGCGACGCGCTGATGTTGGGCAACTTGATGATGTTGGCCTCGGGCGTCTTCGCCAGCTCGCCGAGCTGGGCCAGGGCGTCGGGGACGCGCTGATCTTCGGTGAGCCACTCGGGAAAGTTCGCCAGGATCCGTCCGGCGAGCGAGATGTCACGGGTCTCGACCTCGACCCCGGCCGCTTCGGTAAAGATGTTGATGATGGGCAGCAGCGAGTGGGTCGCCAGCGCCGGGGCTTCGTCGGTGTATGTGTAGATGATCTTCGGCGTTGTCATGTTTCGTTTCCGGCCGTCGAAAATAACATGTTCCCTCGCCCGGGGGTACCCCCGGCGCTCGCGAAGCCGGGTGTGCGCGTCTATAATCAAAGTATGACCTCCTCGGCAAAGGAGACGGGCCCCATCACGCGCGTGTCCGAGTTGATCCGGGCCAAGGGCCGACACGTCCATACGATCGATCATGCGGCCACGATGGCCGGCGCCGCGACGACGTTCCTCGAGAACGAGATCGGCTCGCTCCTCGTCGTCGAAGACGGCCGTGTCGTGGGCATCTTCACGAAAAACGACTTCATCCGCGCGATGATGGCCGGGGCCTCGTCGAACCGGCCCGTGTCGGAAGCCATGTCGACCGACCTGTTTTCGGTCGTTCCGGGCACGGAATTGGAAACCGTGTTCCAAGAGATGATCCGTAAGGGAGTGCGGCACGTTCCCGTCATGGAAAACGGACGTGCTGTCGGAATCATCACGCCGATCGACATCCTGATGCATCAGAGGGATATCGCAAACATCGAGAACAGCGAGCTGATGCGCTACATCCAGAGGACATACTGAGCGTCATGACGACGGTCCTCGCCGCCATCCTCGTTCTCGGAATCGCCGTCGCTTTGCTCGCGATCCGGATCCTGTTCGTGCGGGGCGGCGAGTTCCGCGGGACGTGCGCGTCGAACAATCCCTATCTCCGTAAGGACGGGGGCGCGTGCTGGGCGTGCGGGAAATCGGATTCCGAGTCGATCGACGACTGCGAATACAAGACTCGCTGATCTTCATCGTTCGTCCGGCTCGGGAAAGCCGGACGAACGCGCCGTGGAATACGAACCGCCTCCGGCGTCGACGATGAAGAAGGCTTCCAGCTCCGGCCGCGCCTCCACGAACTCGAGCCCCGCATCCGCCCCCATCAACATCAGCGCCGTCGCGTAGGCGTCGGCCGTCATGACGTCCGGTGCCAGGACGGAGACGCTGACCAGAGACGTCGTTTCGGGTTGCCCACTCGCGGGATCGAAGATATGCGTGATCCGGCGCCCGGAGTCTTCGATCACGTTGCGATAGTCGCCGGACGTGGCCATCGACGCGTCTTCGACCTCGATCGTCACGAGTGCAGCGCGCCGTGATTCGCCCTGCGCCGGGACCTCGATCCCGATCCGCC
>CAZTTI010000063.1:0-2650 GCA_964615925.1 uncultured Solibacteraceae bacterium | reverse complement strand
TGTGACATCGTGACACATGGCCCGCCAGCCGTCAATTGACGCCTTCCTCCCGAAATCACTCCGCGTCCGTCTAAATGGTTGGACCGTGATCGACGAGGTGTCCATCCAATGGTCAAGAACTTCATTCCGACGTGCGATCTCTGCGGACGGGAAGTTTCGCCCGATCGTTACGTGCCGCGCCGTGTTCCGGGCGATGGTTTGGAAGTCTTGATGGTGGCGCTTTCGAACCCCGACCCGGACCTGGATCTGCGCTTCAACAAGGACGGAACCGTCACGCTCGACACCTGCTTCGACTGCTATGCCGGCGTCGCGCACCGCATCTCGAGGACCGTCAATTAATCGGGGACAGTGAGCAATTTTGAAATTGCTCACTGTCCCCCTCTTGATCAGTTGAACTGGACTTCCGGGGGCGTCTCCGCCGACTCCACCGCCTCGAAGAAATCCCGTCGCTCGAATCCGGCGACCCCCGCGAGGAGGTTCGTGGGGAACTGCTGGACGCGCGTGTTGAAGGACTGGACGGATTCGTTGTACCGCAGGCGCTCAACGGCGATCCGGTTTTCCGTTCCGGCCAGCTCGTCCTGCAGACGGATGAAGTTCTGATTCGACGTCAGCGTGGGATAGCTCTCCGCGACGAGCATCAGCCGGCCCAGCGCGCCTTCGAGCTGGCCGGCCGCCGCCACCTGATCGGACGGTGTCCGGGCCTCGCCCCATTGGCTACGGAGGCGGGTGACCTCGGTCAGCACCTCCTGCTCCTGATCGGCAAATCCCTGAACGGTGTTGACGAGGTTCGGGATCAGGTCGTACCGCCTCT
Organism: uncultured Solibacteraceae bacterium; assembly: GCA_964615925.1. Taxonomy (GTDB): domain Bacteria; phylum Acidobacteriota; class Terriglobia; order 20CM-2-55-15; family 20CM-2-55-15; genus JAJEDW01. The sequence goes on along the minus strand of CAZTTI010000063.1, from coordinate 1,839 downwards.
GCAGGACGGTCTGGACCTGCGCCCACGAGCCGTCGACCTGCTCGTTCATCGCCACCAGATTGTTGTAGGAGCCCACCAGGCTCGCGCCCACGATGACCACGGCCAGAACGAGCACGCCGATGACGATCAACACTTTCGACATGAGTCAGTCCTCCATTCTCGATCTATGAACGAACGTCCGCGTGGATATGTTCATCGACGGCATCGACGACGAACTCGATCGTCGCCAGATACTGCTCGAACAGGGCAACGGCGTCGATGTTTCCCTCCGGCGTCCGCCCTTCCTTGACGCCTTCCACCTTCTCGAAGATATCGTGATCGAAGCGTATGTGGGACGCCAGCCGTTCCAGCGCGTCGATCTTGCGCGCGGGGACGCGGTCCTCGAAAAGGCGCAGCGACGCGCGAAACAGGACCAGGGTGGTCGAAAGGGATTCCACCATCAGGTCGACAATGCGTTTGGGCTTGCCGACCGTGGCGATGAAGGCGTCGCGCAGCCGGACGAGGTGCGACTTGAGCTCGTGTTCGAGGATCAGCCGGAGGTTTTCGGGATGGATCTCGACCTCGCCGATCACGTCTTCCCCGTAGAGGACCTTTCGCGAATCGCGCATATCCATCAGCTCGATGGGAAAGACATCGGCGGATTTCTTCAGGCGCTCGAACGTGAAGAATAGGGGCGGAGGGTTTCCGGCCTTCTGCCACGCGAGCGATGGTTTCGAGAGCGCCGTCATCTCCTTCACTCCGAGCCGGTCGGTCACGACGAGGACGTTATAATCCGACCGCTTGCCGACGTGGTCGCCGGCCGCGGCGGAGCCGTACAGGGTGACGGAACGGATTCCGCTGCCAAGGGCGGTTCGGAGTTGGGACAAGAGTTGTTCGGGTTTCATCGGTTTATCCTCTCACCATGACCGGCCGGCGCCACCTCCGCCGGACATCCCGCCGCCGAAACCGCCGAAGCCCCCACCGCCACGTCCGAATCCTCCACCTCCGAAATTTCCACCGCCGCGGCCTCCGCTGGACAGCAGAAGCAGCGCCAGCCACGGATTCCGGATGAAGACCAGGGCGACCAGCAAAAAGAAGCCCAGGCGAAGGATGGTGCCGAGCAGGCTCGGCGCGGGTTCCTCGACCGGTCGCACTGGAGGCGCGCCCGTTCCCGTCAGTTCCAAGCCGCGGTCGGCCGCGATTGTTGCGGCGATGGCGGCCGCGCCCGATGCCAGTCCCTCACCGTAACGGTCTTCCCGGAAGAACGGAATCACGTGATCGTCGAGGATCTGTCCGGCCAGCCCGTCGGTGATGACGGGTTCCAGACCGTATCCCACCTCGATACGGACCTGGCGGTCTTCGATCGCGGCGAGCAACATGAGGCCGTCGTCCTCTTCCTCGCCGCCGACGCCCCAGCGTTCGAACAGGCGATTGATGAAGTCGGCCGCTTCGCCTCCTTCCAGAGACGTGACGGAGACCACGGCGACCTGGACGCCCGCCCGCTGTTCGAGTTCGGCCAGGAGACGTTCGGTTTCCTCGCGCGCCGGACCCATCACACCCGCGAAGTCGGAAACGTATCCCTGGGGTTCGAGCCGGTCGAGGAGGGAATCGACCTGGCCGCCGGCGGGGACGGCCAGGACAACGACGAGCGCGAGGAAAATGAACCGCCGAGCCATCCTGCTCATTGTAGCAGGCGGGCCGTCCGGGTCAGGCGACGACGTTCAACGCCGGTTCGGTCTTCGTCGGTTCGGGGCCGGGCCAGCCGGCGGGAAGATCCCCGCAGTCTTCGCGCAGGTACTTCCAGTAGCTGGGACGCAACGTCTCGATCAGTTCCTGCCGGGACTTGATCTGGAGCGGCTT
>CAZTTI010000062.1:0-5206 GCA_964615925.1 uncultured Solibacteraceae bacterium | reverse complement strand
CAAGCCGGTAGGAGAATCGCCCGAGCCGCTCGGTCTGCCCCGATCGGTAACAGGCAAGCGTGAACGCGTGATTGACGCTGTCGACGAGATACCCGGTTTCGCGGGCCGCCTGTTCCAGGAGGTTGGCCGCTCTCGTGAAGTCCGACGAACCGAGGGCCTCGAACGCTTCTTCGTACATGGTCCCTCGGGGCGATGCGGCCCTCGGGATCGTGGAGGAGGCTTCAGCCCTGTTTGGCCGCGGCGACGGCCTTGGCTTCGTCGTCGAAGGTATCGAAGACCGTGAGGAGCTTGGTCATCTGAAGCAGGTCCTTCGCCTTCTTCGTCAGGTGCAGCAACTTGACGTCGCCCTGCCGGTTCCGGATCGTCGTGTAGGTCGAGACCAACTCTCCAAGACCCGAGCTATCGATGTAGCTCACATCGCCGAGATTGAGGACGAAGCGCACGTCTCCGGCGTCCGCGGCCGACCGAATCGTCTGGCGCATCGACTGCACGGCTTCTCCGATGGTCAGTCTCCCCGAGAGGTCGACGACAACGACATCGTCCACTTTTCGGGTCTTGATGGATAAACTCATTTCTGCCTCCTCCGTCTTCTCACTGCCGCCGCGTAGGTTAACTTCGATCGATTTCAGGTTGCAAGTGGATTCCGGTCGAAAAGCCGCGCTCCGGGAGCTGAACTGCTACCCTATGGGCCACGGCACCTCATCGTCCCATCTCGTCAAGGAGCGACCGATGCATGAATACCTGAAGACCGCGATAGCCGCCGCCGCGCTCGTCGCCGGGTGCAGCTCGCCGCCGGACGTTCCGGCCGAATCCACACCGGAATCCCGCGTCGTTTCCTATCTCGAGGAAAACATCGAGTCAGGCCGGATGGTCGAGGTCTCCGAACTCGTCAACGATGTCTTCACCAGCCCGGAGGACCGGGAGGCCGTCAACCGTCTGTACGACAGCTTCTTCAGGATTCCGGTGTTCCTGGTCCAGTTCGAGGACGGGACCGGAGAACTCCCCACGCTCGATCAGATCGCCGAACAGTTCGCTTTCGAGGGCCCGGCGACGGCCGACGTCATCCTGTCTCTCATGGAATCCGACCCGCGGCTTCCCCGGTTTTTCGAACGCGACGCCGAAGGCGAGCTGATCGCCCTGGAAGTTCAACCCGTGCTCGATCACCCGCAATTCGGGCGCGAGATCGAGCGATCCATCGCGGGATGGGAAGGGCGTCGGATGCCCACCTTCACCGCGGAAACCTTCGATGAGGAGCAGATCGCGTCGACCGATCTCGACGGATCGGCATACATGGTGTACGTCTGGTTCTCGAACTGCCCCCCGTGCCTCGAGACCAGTCCCCTGTTGGTCGAACTCGACCGGGAATACGGGGATCGGGGATTCCAGATCGTGGCCCTCAACGCGGATCGCTACCTCGAACTGCCTTACGACGACGCCATGCGGCGCGGATACGTGGAGTCGGTGGGGATGGACTTCGAACAGGCGTACCTGACGGCCGAGACGCACGACGCATTCGGCGGCGTGAGCATCTTCCCGACGATGTTCTTCGTGGATGAATCCGGAACCGTGGTCCGCCACTTCGTCAATTTTCAGGAACGCGACGTTCTCGAATCGGCGGTCGAAGCCGTGCTCCCGGACGAAGCGTGAACCCGAGGGCCGGGGAGTGTCGCATTCCCCGATGTTAAGATAGGCCATGCTCCGCCGAGCAATCTTGATAGCGGCAGCGGGCATCTCGCTGGTGTGGGCCACCGTCCTTCCTTCCCACGCCGTTGCTCAGCGGCAGGGCCCGGCCGATCCCAGCGAATTCACCCTTCGTGTCGACGTTCCCGTGGTCAGTCTGGACGTCTCGGTGACAGATGCCGACGGTCGGCCGGTGGTGGGTCTCGACCGTGACGACTTCGAAATCCTGGAAGACGGCAAGCCCCGGCCCATCCAGTACTTCAGCGCAAGCACGGCGCCCTACCATGCGTATCTGCTCGTCGACGCCTCCGGCAGTACCGAGAACAAGTGGCCCCTCATGCAGCAGGCGGTCGAAGCGTTCGTCGGCGCGCTCGAGCCGGAAGACCAGGTGTCGATCGGGCTGTTCGGCCATGTCCATACTCGCATGAGCGAGTGGAACGATCCCCGCTCGAAGACGCTCGGGGCGCTGGAACCGGCGATGACGCTCGGCCCGATCGCCGGAACTTCCGAGGTCTATGCCGCCATCCGGGACGTCCTCGACGATCGGTTCGACGGGATCCGGGAACGCAAGGCACTGATCGTCCTCACCGACGGGCGCGACACGTCGTTCTACCAGGAAGTCATCCGGCGAAACGAAGTACCCGGCATCGAAGACGACGAACGATTCCAATCCCTGGCCGACGACGTCTCGAGGATCGGCGTTCCCATCTACATCGTCGCCGTCAACACGGACCGGAATCGCGAGACCAACATTCTCGGTGGGGACGAATACCGCAACCTGGAGATTCTCTACCCAGGGTCCGGATTGCCGGACGCATACCTGCAAGGCGTCCGGGAACGCATGGAAGAAGTCGCGAAGGTGTCGGGGGGACGGGTCTTGTATCCCGCGTCGCTCGAAGACCTGCGCGTTCCGTTCCGGGAGATCGCCGAGACTCTCAGCCGGGCATACAGCCTGGGTTATGTGCCGGAAGACGAGACCTCCGAAACGGGCCGCCGCGAGATCGGGGTCCGCGTTCGCGGCGCCGGATGGATTGTGCGGCAGTCCAGAACGGCGTATTGACGCGGGAACCGCGACCTTCAGCGGCCGCGGTTCGCGGCCTTCTTCAAATTCGCGCCCGCGCTGAATCGCGCCACGCGGCGAGCCGGAATTTTCACTTCGGCCCCCGTCTGGGGATTCCGGCCGGTGCGCGCCTTGCGCTTCCCGACCGAAAAAGTGCCGAACCCGACAAGGGTGACCTTGTCTCCTTTGCGCAGCGCCGTTTCGATCCCGTGAAGGGCGGAATTCAGAGCCGAGGTCGCCTGCGTCTTCGAAAGCTTCGTGTCCTTCACGATGCGTTCGATCAGTTCACCCTTGTTCATGGTCGATCCTCCTTATGGTCGCCGCGCGTTGTACCATTGGCTTCAGGGACAAGTCAAGATTCGGCACCGGCAACCCGGAAAACGGTCTTCAAACTATCATGCAACACACGATCACGCTGTTCGAAGGCGACGGTATCGGTCCGGAAGTATCCGCCGCCGTCGTTCGCATCATCGAAGCGGCAGGCGCGCCCATTACGTGGGAACCTCACGTCATCGGAAACGCCGCCATCGACCGTTCCGGGTCGGCACTGCCCGACGAAGCCGTCGACTCGGTCGGTCGGAACCGCGTGGCCTTGAAGGGGCCCGTTGCGACGCCGATCGGTACCGGGTTCGAGAGCGTCAACGTTCGCCTTCGGAAGAAACTTCTGCTCTACGCCAACCTCCGTCCGGTTCGAAACCTGCCCGGAGTCGATTCCCGTTGGGACGGTGTCGATCTCGTCATCGTTCGCGAAAACACCGAGGGGCTCTATTCCGGCCTGGAACACGAGGTCGTCCCCGGGGTCGTCGAGTCGCTGAAGATCATCACGGAAAAAGCCTCGACGCGCATCGCGCGATTCGCCTTCGAGTTCGCCGTCAGACACCGCCGGAAACGCATCACCGCGGTTCACAAGGCCAACATCATGAAAAAATCCGACGGACTTTTTCTCGAGTGCTTTCGACGCGTGGGCCTCGATTACGCCGAAATCGAACGCGACGAGAAGATCGTCGACAACACGTGCATGCAACTGGTGCTCGACCCCCTGCAGTTCGATGTGCTCCTGATGGAGAATCTTTACGGCGATATCGTCTCCGACCTCGCCGCCGGGCTCGTCGGCGGCCTCGGCGTCGTTCCCGGTGCCAACCTCGGCGACGACGCGGCGGTCTTCGAAGCCGTCCACGGCAGCGCGCCCGATATCGCCGGAAAGAACCGGGCGAATCCCACCGCCCTCCTGCTCTCCGGGTGCCTCATGCTCGATCACATCGGTGAAACCGATGCGGCCGGCCGGATCCGGGCGGCCCTCGGCCGCGTGCTCGAAGACCGGAAGATCCGCACGCACGATCTCGGAGGATCGGCCTCCACGACCGAATTCGCCGATGCAGTCGTGGCGGCGCTTTGAACCTCAGAGGATGTGCCTCCCGCCGTCGACGTGGAGGACTTCCCCGGTGATGTAGTCGTTCTCGATCAGGAACACGACGGCGCGGACGACGTCGTCGGGAGAACCTGCGCGTTTCAGCACCGTGCGCTCGACCGCCCTCCGCTTCTGCTCGTCGGTATAGTTCTCGGGAAAATATACGGGACCCGGCGCCACGGCATTGACATGGATCGCGGGCGCGAGCGCTTTGGCGAGCCCGCGATTGACACCGAGCAAGGCTGTTTTCGAAATGCTGTAGGCCAGGTACTGCGGCCAGATGAGTTCGCCAGCCGGATCGGCAATGTTGATGATCTTCGAGACGCCGCGTCCCGTCATCAGTCGCGCCGCTTCCTGCGCCACGAAAAACGGTGCGCGCGCGTTGGCATTCATCTGAGTGTCCCAGAACGCGGGAGTCGTTTCCTCGAAACGCGCCGGTTCGAAAACCGACGCGCTGTTGACGAGAATGTCGAGCCGGCCCCATCGATCGCGAATCCGGTCGAAGAGGCCCCTGCGTTCCGCGTCCACGGTCAAATCGGCCTGGAACGACTCCGCGTCCGCGCCGATTGTCCGCACTTCGTCGAGGGTCCGGCCGGCATCGGCTTCAGACGACCGGTAGTGGACGGCTACTCGGGCGCCCCGGCGCGCGAGTTCAAGAATGATGGCCCGGCCGATGCGGCGCGCCGAACCCGTGACCAGTGCGATGGAACCTTCGATCTGCATGCTTCCCGTTTTCGGATTCTAACCATACACTACGCCGGATGAAGGCCGTCCGTTTTCACGAGTACGGTTCGGCGTCGGTCCTTGGACTGGAATCGGTGGCGGACCCGGCGCCCGGACCCGGCGAAGTTCTCGTCGAGGTGCGCGCGGCCGCTGTCAACCACCTCGACATCTTCGTCCGCCGCGGAATTCCTGGATCCCGGCTTCGGTTGCCCCACATCCCGGGAGCCGACGGGGCCGGAATCGTCCGCGCGCTGGGCGAGGGAGTCGACGACGGCCTCCGGGACCAACGCGTCGTGATCCATCCCGGGGTCTCCTGCGGCGCGTGCGAATTCTGC
>CAZTTI010000061.1:0-3910 GCA_964615925.1 uncultured Solibacteraceae bacterium | reverse complement strand
CATCACGCGTGGCCTGCGGCGCGCCCTGTAGAGCGCGCCGCTCTGGAAAGCTTCAGGCTCGGTACCGGCCCCGGATCCACCTCCACCGGATCCGTACCAGATCGAGAAACATGTCGATACCGTCGCCGAGGAGGTGGACCTTGGTCCCTTCGTTGTGACCCCAGGCGACCGGCACCTCCCGGATCGACAACCCGGTCCGCTTCGATAGGAAAAGGACTTCCGGATCGAAGCCGAATCCGTCGATCGTCTGCTTCCGGAACACGCCGAGGATCGGTTCGCGCCGGAAGAGCTTGAAGCCGCATTGGGTGTCGTGGAATGGGAGGCCGAGCACGAAGCGGACCGCCAGATTATAGGCGATGCCTCCGATCTCCCGGAAGCGGGACTGCCGGACCGTAATCCTGGACCGGTCCAGCGCGCGCGACCCAATGACGACGTCGGCGTGCTCATTGGAGGCCACGTCCATCAAGCGGTCGAGCTCCTCGATCGGCGCGGACAAATCCGCGTCGGTGACCAGCACCCAATCCCCGTGGGAATGAAGAACCCCCTGCCGGACGCTGAACCCTTTCCCCGAGTTCCGTTCGTTGGAAACGATTCTCAGGCCGCCGCCTTGGTAGCGTTCGGCGACGGTTCCCGTGTCATCGGTCGAACCGTCATCAACGACGATGACCTCGGCTTCGACCGGGCTGGATGCAAGAAACGCAAAAATGCGATCGAGCGTCTGGGGGATTCGTCGGCCTTCGTTGTACGCCGGTATGACGATGGAGACATCGGGGCGCGGCTCGGGTAGAGATCGAGGCGTGCCGGACCAACTCGGCACGCACGCGGCCCCGGTTTCGGATGCCCCCATTTCGCGGCGTATTGTATCATTCCCACTTGCCGCATCCCGGTCGGCTGGCCGCTCGGGTTTGGCCCGTTCAACCATCGAGGAAACCCATACTTTTCTATGAATGACCTACTATTGCGCGCGTGCCGCCGCGAGTCCGTACCTCGGTCCCCGGTGTGGATGATGCGGCAGGCGGGGCGCTACCTTCCCGAATATCGGAACATACGACAAAAGGTATCCTTTCTCGAACTCTGCAAGACTCCGGAGCTGGCCATCGAGGTCTCCCTTCAGCCGCACCGGATCCTGGATGTCGACGCCGTGATCTTCTTTTCCGACATCCTGATCCCCGTCGAGGGGATGGGGATCGAGGTTTCCCTGACCGACAGAGGCCCCGAAATCGGGAACCCGGTGCGTAGCCGTGCCGGCGTCGCCGCCCTCCGCTCCCCGGACGTCGGGTCCGCGTTTGAATTCACCGGACGGGTTCTGCGCGGATTACGCGAAGCCCTCGTGGACAAGGTCCCGCTGATTGGCTTCGCCGGGGCGCCGTGGACGCTCGGTTCCTACATCGTCGAAGGTGGCGGATCGCGGCATTTCGCAGTGATCAAAGCCATGGCGTTCGGGGACAGCGCGACCTTCCACGATCTGATGGACCGCCTCGCGACGACGATCGGAGATTATCTGGTGTACCAGATTGAGTCCGGGGCTCAGGTCGTGCAACTTTTCGACACGTGGGCCGGGGAACTCTCTCCCCCAGACTACGAGCGACTCGCCCTGCCGTATACGCAAAAGATCTTCGGGATCGTCGGAGCCCGGGCACCAAAGATCCTCTACATCAACGGGACGTCCCACCTCCTCGAACTCATGGCGCGGTCCGGAGCTGACGTCATCAGCATCGACTGGCGGACCCCGATCGGAGAGGCTCGGCGACGGATCGGCGACAAGCTGGCGCTTCAGGGGAACCTCGACCCGTGCCTTTTGCTTTCCGATCCGGAGACGATTCGGGCGCGCACCCACGAACTGCTCGAGGAGGCCGGAAGCGTGGGCCACATCCTCAACCTCGGCCACGGAATCCTGCCGCCTACGCCAGTGGAGAACGCGCGCGCCTTCATCGAGGCCGGGAAGCATCCCCGCCGGTGAATGGCTGAGTTGTTGGAAGCCGTTGTCGTCGGCGCGGGCGTGTCCGGTCTTGCCTGTGCCCGTCGCATCAGTTCGGCCGGTGGACGCGCCGTTGTCGTCGAAGCTGGACGCCGCGTCGGAGGCGTCATCGACACTCTGGAGATCGACGGCTTCCGCGTCGAGGCGGGACCCAACACGGTTCTCCCGACCCAGCGCGCAATGGAGCAAATCGTCGACGCCGGTCTCGAGAAGGACATGGTTGCCGCGCCGAGGGGCGCTCCCCGATATGTCTGGGTCGGCGGGGGGTTGCGTCGTGTCCCCTGGGTTCTCAGTCCCCGGGGCACGTTCCGCGCCCTTGCCGAACCGTTTGTGTCCCGCAGATCTGGTGCCGACGGCGATGAGTCCGCGGCGTCGTTCTTCCGGCGCCGGTTCGGGGTCGAAGTCCGCGATCGGCTGGCGGCCCCTTTCATCAGTGGGATCTACGCGGGGGATACCCAGAAACTGAGTTTGGCCGGCGCGTTCCCGCGTCTGGCCGAGTTGGAGTCCCGGTACGGAAGCGTGATCCTTGGAATGCTGCTGGGGCGTCGGGACGCGCCGAGACGTTATCCGTTGTCGTCGTTCAGGAACGGAATGCGCGTCCTTCCGGAAGGCCTCGCGAGCGGGCTCGAGATTCGATTCGAGATGCCGGTTCGGTCCGTTCGCAAGGACGGGCGCGCGTGGATGGTCGATACCGAGGGCGAGTCGCTTCGGGCCCAGTCCGTCGTGGTTGCGACGCCGGCCGGCGCCGCGCAAGAGATTCTGAAAGATGCTTTCCCCGACCTGGCCGGGTTGCTCGGGAAGGCGACGTATGCTCCCGTGGCCGTCGTTGCTGTCGGGGTGGATGACGAGGCATTCCCCCGGCCGCTCGACGGATTCGGAGTTTTGATCCCGCGAACAGAGGGTTTGTACACTCTCGGGACGCAGTTCAACTCGTGCCTGTTTCCGGGGCGCGCGCCGGAAGGGAAGCAGCTCCTGACGAATTTCATCGGGGGCGCTCTCTTTCCCGAGATCCTGGACTGGACGGACGACCGGATCCGGGGCGTCGTATCCGAGGAGGTCGAACGCGTGTTGTCGCTCCGTACCGGAGCGATGGTGCCTGTGGCTCTTTTCCGATACGAGCGCGCCATTCCCCAGTACGGCCTGGGGCATCCGGAGTGGAAGTCGGCCGTAAAGCGGTCCCTGGAGCGAACGCCGGGCCTCTTCCTCGGCGGAAACTATATCGAGGGGATCTCGGTGCCGGCTTCAATCGAGAACGGGCTGGCGGCCGGTGAATGTGTCCTGAGCATCATCCGGAGGAAGTGATGAAACGTACGGTGGAAGAGCTCGCGCGATACCTCGGCGGCCGCCTCAGCGGGCCGCCCGACGTCACGGTGGACAATCTGGCCGAGCTCGACGGTGCGAGACCGGGAGATTTGACCTACGCCGAAGATCGCTTCAGGGAGAAGGTCGGGGCGAGTCGCGCGTCGTGCATCCTCGTTTCGGGCGGGGAATTTCCCGGTACGACCACGATTACGGTCGCTGATCCGAAGATCGCTTTCGTCCGGGCGGCGAACTGGCTCTTCCCGAGGCAGCGACCACCGGCCGGGGTCCACGGTACGGCCGTGGTCGCGGATTCCGTGGGGTTGGGAAGCGGCGTCTACATCGGACCCCATGCGGTCCTTGACGATGGCGTATCGATCGGGGATAACACGGTTATTCATTCGGGGTGTCACCTTGCCCGCGGGTCCCGGGTCGGCAGCGATACCGTTTTCTTTCCCAACGTGGTGGTGTATTCGAACGTCACCGTCGGGAGCCGCGTCGTCGTTCACGCCGGAGCCGTGCTCGGCGCCGATGGATTCGGATATGTTCGGGACCAGGATCGCTACGTATCGTTCCCGCAGCGAGGGTCGCTCGAGATCGAGGACGACGTCGAAATCGGCGCGAACGCGACGA
>CAZTTI010000060.1:0-5715 GCA_964615925.1 uncultured Solibacteraceae bacterium | reverse complement strand
CCACCGCCACCGTCGCTGCCCCACTCAAGCACCATCTCTGGGAAATGCGCCGGCTTGGCATTCACGAACTCCACGTTCTCGATCGAATTGTCGATGCTGGTTCCGAAGCTCGTAAACATCAGGTAAGAGATCGCCCCCGCCTCGCGAGTGTCGTTGTCTTCGTAATTGACGAAGGTCGTGTCCTCGACGTGGTGGAGGAAATCGTAGAACTCGTAGCCGCGGATCGGGTAATCCGGCATTTCAGGGTATGGCAGGCTGCGGCCGTAAGCGATTTCCTCTGGAGTGCTGGGGTTACCGATGTTATCGGTCTCGCCGACAAACAGCGAGTCGACGACCTTCGAGGTGTAATCGCCGCCCTGGGGCGATAAGCCGGCAATCGCATGGGTATAGCCAATGGCGTTGTCGGCCAGCGTCAGGTTCGTAAATACGTGCATCTCACCGCGGCCCCAGATACCGCCATTCTGGCTCTTGTAGGCCGTGAAATCCTCGATGTGCGATTCAATCGGAGCGCTCCCGTCATCGTTCGCGGGATCGGCGAAGGCCGCATGCGGATTGCCGCCCACGTTGAATCGGCCCTCCGGACTGGGCCCGCGGTCAAGAATGAGGCCGTCGAAGTTCGAGTGGGCGACGTTGCCACTGAACTCGCGGATTTGCATTCGACGCGGCCAGTTGTTCGCGCTGATCTGGGTCCCTTCGAACTGACCCGTTGGGTGCTCCGGGAATGCCATCCAGAAGCCTATCTGGTCGGAACCTGCGGCCACGTTGTCCCGGTAAGAGTTGTCCGGGTGGGTGATCCAGAACGTCGACACGGTATTGTCCGAAAGAATCAGGACATTCTCGGAGGTCTGGCCGTTCCCTCTCTCCTGGGTCGAGCCGCTCGCGGCCAGGTTGGTCGGGACACACGGCAGCGACGTATGACACTTGGTCTGGATCCCCAGGTTACGGACGAACTCGTTGCCGTGCTCGATGCCGTCTTCAAGGAAGAAGCAGTGACCGACCGTGTTGTAGGTCACGTTGTTTTCGACTTGCAGGAAATTCGTGCCGTGCACGGTGACACAGCGGTTGTAGGTGTCGTGGATGGACGCGTTCCGGATGTACTGGCCCTCGGCGTCACCGACCAGATGCCAGTGGATCGGATACCGGGCCAGCGTCAGGTTCTGACCCATCCGGGTCAACTCGACCCCCTCGACAAACATTCGGCCCGGCATCATCGCCATCATATGCCCGCCGAAGAACGACTCTTCCGCGTCGGCCGATGCCTGGACCTTGATATTGCGCGTCAGCATGGCGACTTCGCCGCGTTCATCGACGCCGAACGTGATCTCGCCGAAATGCATGTATTCAAGCGGCTGATCCAGCGTGATCGTATTGCCGCTGATGGCCGCAATGGTGCGCCGCTCGGCCTGCCTGGGGTTGAAATCCGTCGACGCGAGGACAAGCTCGTCGCCCACCCGCCATTCCGCGGCATTCAGGACTTCGATCGAGTCGCTGCCGGCCTCGGCGGTCCTGGCGAGCTTGGTCCACGTGTGGGTCCGATCACCGTGCAGGTTCAGGGTCCCGCCCGCGACCAGGATCCCGCGGTCACCCATGCCCTCGATGACGTCTTCATCCTTGACGTTGTCTGTGAGGGTGATCGTCGCATTGCGCGTATGGGGGCTGGCTTCGGTGCCGATTACCAGTTCCCCTCTCAGGACGATCCACTCGGTGGTCAGTTCCAGGTCGACATCGTTCGAGAAGGAAAGTTTGCCGTTGATCGTCAGGCTGCGGAGCGCCGGCGGACTGACGTTGAGGACGACATCCATGCCCTGGGCAATGGTGACGGCATCACCTTCTCCCGGGATCTGACCATCGGGCCATGTGGCCGAATCGGACCAAAGCTGCTGCGCCTCGACTTCGGCGACACCGCCGAAAAGAAGCACTGCTGGCAAGGACAATGAGAGAAGCAAGCGATGATGGATTCGCATGGCGAAAGCCCCCCGTACTCGGGAAAAGATTTCCGAAGATTCAGCCACTTGGTAATCTCCCGAGCCTATCCCATCCTGCTACCTCAAGACCACAATTTGACAATTCCTGGCCTTTTCGGATCCCGCGGTCTGCCGAACGGCCGGCCCCCGGTTCCTAGTCCCGCGTCGTCGCATTCGCGGCACCCACCAAAGCGACGAAATGTTGAGATTCCTGCGGGCGAAAAGCGGGAGGCCACGTTCTTTCTTATTTCACCGGACGAGAGAGCCCCGATTAGAATCCACGTATGACCGGATCCGTACGACAGCAAGGCGCATATCTTTCGATATTGCTACTCCTGGCCCTCTCGGTGCCTGCGCCTGCCCAGAGCCCTGGGGTGGACGGTCCCCCTGATGGCGAGCTGATCGTCTCCGGCGTCGTGCGCGAACCGGGCACGCGCCAGCCCGTTGCCGGCGAGCGGGTTCGGCTGGTAGGCCCGGATGTGCGTGGTCCGGGTGCGCGGGCCGCGGGGAATGTCGTGGTTTCCGACCAGGACGGACGCTTTCGATTCGAGTCCCTCGCTCCCGGATCCTACGTGCTCTCTCTGCCAGACGGCCTTGGCACCAGCCAGGACATGGAACGGAGATTCGAACTGTCGGACGGCCCCCCGCCGGTGGTGGAGCTGTGGTCGCACCCGAAGGCCATCGTATCCGGCCGGGTCACCGACATCGACGGGGCACCCGTCGGTCCAGTCTCGGTGTACCTGGTTCAACCGATCTTCTCGTTCGGACGCCGGATATTCGCGTCGTCCTCGGTGTTCGGAGTCCGGACCGACGAGGACGGTCGCTACGAAATCGAGGCGCCACCGGGTCGTTATTATCTCCGCGTCCAGTTTCTTTCTTCGTCGGCTCCGACGCTCTACTATCCCGATGCGTTCGAGCCTTCGGGCGCCATTCCCATCACATTGGGCCGCGGCACCGTGATGCCGGGAATGGACTTCGTCCGCCCCGACGACCTGTCGCTGACGATCCAGTTCACGTTCCCATTGCCCGGACTCCCTCCCGAACTTTCCGAACTCAACAATCTCCGTGCAACGGTCCGCCGTCTCGACCCCGGCGGAATCGTGCTCGATGATTCCCCCATCCCGCTCGAGAGGCTGGCGGATGACGCCTACCGGACCGCTCCGTTGCCGCCGGGCGAATACGAGTTCCTGATCGGATACGCATCTGGACTTCGCGACGTGGTGCCGGACGCGGATTGGGCCGGTTTCGATCCGATCGCCGTACGCACTGTGACGCTTGAAGACGAGAGCATCGATCTCGGAATGCTGGGGCCGGATCCTCGGGCGACGATCGATGGACGTATCGTCGTCGAGGGAGAGGGCGGGCGCGGGTTCGATCTGACCACCCTCCCGGAATTCAGGTTCAACCAGTGGCACACGTACGCCACGTCTCTGATCGTCGCCGCCTCCGAGCCAGACGGGCGCTTCATCGTCGACAGCGTATTTCCGACACGCTACAAACTGAGTTACAACGGCCTGCGCCCCTTGACGAATTGGCTTCCGGACGGATGGTTCGTCAAATCGATCCGGAGTGCCGGACAGGACGTTTTGAATCACGGCTTGACCGTGTCGGGCGGAGCAACCCTTCCTTTGGAGATCGTGCTGTCATCGGAAGGAGCGCGCCTCGATGGAGTGGTGCGTTTGGCCAACGATGAACTGGCCGGTCGTGCCCTCGTCGTCCTGGTCCCGCCGCCGGTGACTCGCGGCATGGCGACCCACCTGCGCGCCGCCCTTTCGGACGACGGCGGCCGCTACGAGATCCGCGACGTTCCCCCTGGGGACTACCGCCTCCTGGCGCTGGACCTTGCGGGTCGGGGAACCACCATCCTGTTCTGGCAGGATCCCGAGTTCCTGCGGGAACATGACTTCCGTGGTCAGCCGGTCAGGATCGACCCCGGAGGGGCGAGATCTATCGACCTCCGGGCGGTCCCGATCTCGAACTGACACCTTGGCCACGGGCCTGTCGCGCCAAACTGAATGTCCTGCGCCTGGCAGTAGCGCCACAGGTGATTGTTGATGAACTCCGAGCCGTTATCCGAATCAATGCCCTGGAGCCGAAACGGCAACCGAAGTGGCCGTGCTCTCCCGGGTAGTCGCCGACGAACTGGAGACGTTCCTCGCCAAGCGGCAGGAGTGCGACCGCCCGGTTCCAGGATTCGTTGAACAGGAGTTCCGCGCGTCCTCCGATGCACTCGATGACCAGCCCCCTGCCGGCGACCGGTACGACACCTGGGCCGAGTTGATGAAACGGGTCTTTCGGGTGGACGTTCTCGAGTGCGAGTACTGCGGCGGGAGGATGAAGATTCTTGCAGTCATTCGTTCGCCCGCGGCCACAGAGCGGATCCTGAAGTGCCTCGGTCTGCCGTCCCGCGCCCCGCCTCTGGCACCCGCTTCTTCCGACCCACCAGACAGATCGAGATCTTCTAAACGTCGATTCCGGGACGTGCGGAGACCCCTGTGCCTCGTGAACGAACGGATCTCGTTCGAAACGATCGCCTTCCTGAAAAACCGGTCTTGAATCCCCCGCGCGCCGGCCTGCGGCCGCGGCGCCGGGTCGACATAACCCGTCGACGACGACGTCGGCCGCGCTCCGGTACTCGCCAGACCCCGTTTGTTTCGCTTAGCGCGGGTTTCCGGAGATGGGGAGTGAGTAACCGGCGTAGTCTCGGTCTCGTGATCGCTCGCGTCCTCGCTCGAAGTCGTCTCTCCAACTCGAACCGGCTCTCCAGTTCCCGTCGCAGTACGCCAGAGAATTCTGGCGGTCAGGTGATTTCACGGGGGGCGGTAATGCATGACCGTTCGCGTGTCGTGAGATATCGTGGCTTCGAGCAGGCGGCGAGTCGCCGGTCGAGATCGGGGCATCGCTGCCAAATCCTCACAGATCAAAAGGTCCGATGACTTAGGAGATTATTGATGAATCGTTCAATGACATGGTTTCATCTGGCGATTTGCTTTTCCCTCCTGGGCGCGGCCGCGTGTACCGAGTCCGCCGTCGTCCCGATTTCGGGGGAAGCCGATATGGCCGAGTTCTCCAGTGCGGATGAGGCTGCGGTCCGGACGAACCTTGACGCATTCCGGTCCGCCGACCCTATCACCGAGCCCGATACTTTCTTCGGCCAGTTCACCGACGATGTCTTTTGGCTCTACAACGCCGGCGGCGGCACGACGGGAATAGAGAACCTACGGAACGTCACGTGGTGCACTCCGACCCGGAATGTCCACAACGCGCAGCGACTCGAAGGTTCGGGTGACCTGGCGTACGTTCTTGGGACCTTCGAGATCGCACTGAACTGTCCAGACGCCGATCCGATCGAGGCCGAAGGGTACTTTCAATCGACGCATCGCCGACAACCCGACAATTCGTGGCTGATCGAGTCCATAATCTTCAGTCAGAATCCGCAGGAATCGGAAGGGTGACGGCGACGCTGCCCGTGATGCTCGCTCTTCGACATCGCGAATGCCACTCATTCAGGGGGGCTGGTTCTGATGAAACACGCTCGCCGAGAGTTTCTCAAACGTGGCGCCGCGCTCGTGGCGTCATCGGGCTTCATGCTCGATCGCGCCCGGGGGACTCAGACGACCTTCGTGACTGCCGATACGGCCTTCGGTCGTGTGCGGGGAACGGAGGTTCAGGGCGTCAAGACGTTCAAGGGGATCCCCTACGGGGCCAGCACCGCAGGCCGTAACCGGTTCATGCCGCCCATGGACCCGGC
>CAZTTI010000059.1:0-2573 GCA_964615925.1 uncultured Solibacteraceae bacterium | reverse complement strand
GCGAGAGCCGCGAGCCCGACTAGGGACAGGACGCTCCCGAGGCGAAACGACAATGGGTCGTAGCGGAAGACGAGGCGGTGCGTGCCTGCGGGAAGGGCCACCCCGCGCATCGCCCGGTTGGTCCGGAGGATCTCGGCGGGTCGTCCATCGACGGTCAAATGCCAGCCTCGGACCGCAATTCAACTACTTCGCACGCGCCAACAACACCAGCGGCGTCGGGGTCGGGATGTTCGCCTGGCGGATGGCCAATGGCCTCAACGAGGTCCTCGACGGCACTAGCCTGGATTCCCACGGAGGGGAAACCGGCTAACAAAATATCCCATACAATTGCAGATACGATGCTTATCAACTGTTAGCCTTTGACTTTACACCACGCTCGGCCGAGGTGGTGGGATGAGACTACCCGAGGACGAGCCGCAATGGTTTGTTCCCCAGCCACGGGACCACAGTATCCGGCCGGTCGATCCCAGCGGCGACCAGCAACGGATTGTGGGCGCGTTTCTGGAACTTCACGACGACTTCACCTTCGCTGATCGTCACCCCCGCCGAGGCGTCGATGAAGTCGCGGTACAGGTGGCGGGACTTGGCGGTCTCGTAGCCGTGGCCGATGCGGACGGCCAAGAGGCGATACAGGCTGCTGGCCATCAGCGTCAGTTGCAGGTCGCAGTTGACCTTCAGCGCCACCGCCGACGTCAGGGCATCCATATGGAAGAAGTCGATCCCGTCCTCGATGTGGTTCTCGATCAGCATCCGCTGAGCGTAGCGGCCGATGAGTTGTGCGGCCGACCGGGTCAGTTGGTTCGTCAGCAGCAACGTCGGTTCCTCGTGTCCCAGATCCGCGACGGTCAACTGACGCAGTGGGCCGTCATAATCGTTCAGCGTGATGTGGCGGTCCAGGACGCGTGGTGTCTTGTACGCGCGGGAGACGCTCTCCAATTCGACCCGTCGCCAGGCCGATGGCGGCGTCCGGGCGATCTCGTCGAGAAGCTTTTGGGACCGACGCCGCAACGTGATGAAGTGGACCCCCATCTGGTTCAACTGATTGAGCTTGGCGTAGGTCGTCAGCTTGGAGTCAAAGATCAGTTCCTCGGGCAAGTGGCCGGTCCGCTGCTTCCAGAAGTCGACGAAGCGAAGGATCTCATCATTCTGCTGGTCCTTGCGCAACTCGGCATTGGCGTAGCAGAAGACCCGGGTGTCGGCGTCCTGGGCCAGGAAGGCCAGCATCCCTTTCTGCCGCCGGCTCCGTTTGGAGACGTAGTGCTTCTCGATCAGCGCGTCGTCGCCGTGGAAGGGGATCGTGTGGAAGTCCAGGTCGAACGACGCTCCCCGTCGCAGGCCCAGGCGGCTGACGGTATCGAACCAGTCGCGCATCAGCTTCGGGTAGCAAGTCGGTTCGATGCGGCAACTATATTCGGTCAGGAACGACCGCTTCGGGACCACGTTCAAGCCGGCGAACAGGGCCAATCCCTCATCCAGGACCGAGCTCATGACGTGGCTGTGGCGAGCGTTGCCGAAGAGCTTCAACGCCAGCAAGGATCGCATGGCGCAGGCGGCGGGGACCATCCTCGACCCGGGGAAACCGCTCCGCGTCAGGACGGCGTCCAGGTCGGTTGCGATCAAGTCCGGCAGGAACAGGAACAAGCCGCCGAACCGAGTTCGGAAGCGGCGGGGCGTCAGGTCGAGCCGGCGGACGTCGGCCACATCGGCCACGACCGGACGCGGTTGGTCGGGCCGCTCGTCGTCCCTCCGACGCGGCAGCTTGGCGAAGCCTTCTTCCTTCAAGATCGCGGCGACCGCCGCCAGGCTGAGCGACTGGCCCTCGCGGGCCAGGGCGCGGCTGATGTCGTGGACCGAGAGGTTCTGTTTGCGGAGCGCAACGACCTGTTCTCGTAATCGGTCCTGCTTGCCGAGAGGCCGGCCCGGCCGCGCGGTCGGGACGAAGAAGTCACGCTCGGGGTGATGGCGGAACTGATGGACGAGGACCCGAAAGCTGCCCGGGGTGTATCCGAACCGAGCGGCCGCCTCGGCCGCGGTAACCCCTTCGACGAAGAAGGCTCGCAACGCTTCGTATTGCCGATGGGTGGAGTTGGAGGGTTCCAAGAACCGGCGTGCCAGAGTTAGGCGGTCTCTGGAATTATCACCCATGCTGCCACGGGGTTATCTCGACCCAGTTGCGTTTGTTGATGCGAGCTGGAGCAGCGTAAAATCCTTGAAATACCGGAGAAATCTGCTTTCGATGATCGTATCCGCAATCATCTGCGGTTTAGGATGACGTTGTGACTGTAGTATCTATCATTCTTGGCATGCGATAACAAGCCCAATGGTGAGGGAGGCGTGATTTTCCAGAGATTTCTGGTCCCTTGTAGGCTGTTTTGTTAGCCGGTTTCCCCTCCGTGGGAATCCAGGCTAGCGCACAACGACCGCGATCGCTCCTCGTCGCTCCACGACCCGGCCGATAATCGCCGAGGCCATCGCTCCCCGGCTGCTCAACGCGTCCACGAGACGATCGGCGTGGTCGGTTTCCAGTGCGATCAGGAGACCGCCGGAGGTCTGGGCGTCGAAGAGGAACTCCT
>CAZTTI010000058.1:0-3381 GCA_964615925.1 uncultured Solibacteraceae bacterium | reverse complement strand
GAACGTCGTCAGCCCGCCGAAGCGGGGTGCGGGTGCAGAGAATTGTGTGCATGGGCTATGTCCGATGCCGAGCCGAGGGTGAGCTGAAACGAACGCTCAATCGCGGGAAGAGTGCGATGCTGCTGGGTCCCCGGCAGACGGGAAAGACGACGATGCTCGGGCGGCTGGAGGCCGACCTTTCCGTTTCGCTCACTCGACCCGGCGATAGTCAAGGCACGATATTCGAGAAATCTCTGATCTTTGCGACGGGCACGGGGGAAGTCGCCGGTGATCGGAACGGATTGCGGGTTCGCACCGCGTGGCAAACTCGCAGACCTGCCGTTATTGCTGGAACCCGATTTTCTGGCGAATCGCTTCGGGAAGTTCCGCGAGGACCCTCTCGTGGCGGAGCAGGATGCTCTTGATCTGGGCAAGGTCGCGTTCGATCGTCGCGAATCGCTGGCGCGATTCGTCCAGGCGGCCGATGAACATCGTTTCGGTCTGGACCAGCGTGGCCTGATTCTGGACCAAAGTGGCGAGAGCGTCTTCAAGCTTTCCGTTCTGCGGCATTGTCATCTCACGATAGATCAGGATCGGGCTCTTTTCGATCAGCAATCGCTGGCCCTTTTGTGTTCGCTCAGCCCGCCCGACCCGCCTCGAACGCGGCGATCTCCTTCTCGTGTTTCAGGATGTATTCGAGGTCGTCGATCCCTTCCATCAGGCAGGTCCGCGCGAACGGGTCCACCCGGAACTCGAAATCGACGTTCTCGGCCGTCACCTTTTGATTCTCGAGATCGACGGTGAACTCCGCGTCGTGATGGGCTACGGCCTCGAGGCAGGCCTGCTGGTCGGTACGGCTGACCTCGATGGGCAGCAGGCCGTTTCGGAGCGAGTTCTTCCGGAAGATGTCGCCGAAGCTCGTGGCGATGACGACGACGATGCCGAAGTCGACGAGCGACCAGACGGCGTGTTCGCGCGAGCTTCCGCAGCCGAAGTTGCGGCCCGCGATCAGGATGTGGCGCTCGGCGGCGCCTTCCTTGTTCAGGACGAAGTCGGCTTTCGGATTACCGCTGGCGTCCCGCCGCCAGTCCGCGAACAGGTGCTCGCCGAGGCCCGTCCGTTGGATCGTTCTCAGAAAGCGGGCGGGAATGATCTGGTCGGTGTCGACGTCGTCGCGCTCGAGCGGCGACGCGCGGGAAATCAGCGTTTCGAACTTTCTCAATTCAGTTCTCCAGAAGCGTTCGGGGATCGGTGACCTTTCCGGTGACCGCCGCGGCCGCGGCGGTCAGGGGCGACGCCAGCATGGTCCGGCCGTTCTGGCCCTGTCGCCCTTCGAAGTTCCGGTTGCTCGTCGAGACCGACCGTTGCCCGGGCTCCAGCCGGTCCCCGTTCATCGCGATGCACATGCTGCAGCCGGCCTCGCGCCATTCGGCGCCGGCATCGGTGAAGATCTTGTGGAGTCCTTCGTTCTCGGCCGCCTTGCGCGTCTGCTGGGACCCCGGAACGACCAGCACACGGACGCCCGGACTGACCTTCCGGTTGCGGAAGATCCCGGCGGCGGCTCTCAGGTCGGACAAGCGCGAGTTCGTGCAGCTTCCAATGAAGACGACGTCAATCTTCTGGTCCTTCAGGACCGAACCCGGCCGGATGTCCATGTACTCGAGCGCGGCGGCGAGCTGGGCCCGCTCGGTCGGGTCGGTGATCCCGGCCGGGTCGGGCACGACGGTTCCGATCTCGGCCGACATGCCCGGGTTGGTCCCGAAGCTGATCATGGGTTCGAGCGACCCGGTGTCGACCCGCACCGTGCGGTCGTAGTGTGCTCCATCGTCGCTCGGGAGCGTGGCCCAACGCTCCATCGCGCGGTCCCAATCCGCCCCGGAAGGGGCGTACGGGCGCCCGGCCACATAATCGAACGTCGTCCGGTCCGGAGCAACGAGCCCGGCGCGCGCCCCGGCCTCGATCGACATGTTGCAGATCGTCATGCGCCCTTCCATGTCCAGATCGGCGATTCCGGAACCGGTGTATTCGAGGACGTGTCCCGTCCCCCCGCCGACGCCGATCTGGGCGATGAGCTTGAGCACCATGTCTTTCGCCGTCACGCCGGGCCCGGGCCGGCCGTCGAAGTCCACCTTGAAGTTCTTCGACTTGCGCTCCAGCAGGCACTGGGAGGCCATGACGTGCTCGACCTCGGTCGTCCCGATTCCGAATGCCAGGGCGCCGAACGCCCCATGGGTCGAGGTGTGGCTGTCGCCGCACACGATCGTCTGGCCGGGCTGGGTCAACCCGAGCTCCGGCCCGATGACGTGGACGATGCCGCGGCTCTCGTGACCCATTCCGAAGAGCTCGACGCCGAACTCGCGGCAGTTGGCCTCGAGCTGGCCGACCTGTTCGACGGCGAGCGGTCCGGAGTCCGCCACGTTGCGGCTGATGGTCGGGGTGACGTGGTCGGCGGTCGCCACGGTGAGATCGGGCCGGCGCAGTTTCAACCCGCGCTTCTTGATCCCTGCAAATGCTTGAGGTGAAGTGACTTCGTGGATCAGATGGAGGTCGATGTAGAGGATCGACGGGGTGTCGGTTCCCTCGACCACGAGGTGGTTGTCCCAGATCTTGTCATAAAGCGTACGGGGGCTCGTCGGTGGTGTGGCTCGGTTCACGTGGACTTTCCTGTCTCTCTTTGTTAACCTACCTACCGTTCGGTAGGTACTTCATGGCGACCGAAAACGCGAGTCTGAAATCGAACGGGGCGATCCCGGACCGGGATGCGGGCGAACGATCCGTCGCGTCTCGGGACAGAGTATACGAGATCGCGGCCGAAGTTTTTCACAGCAAGGGTTACGACAAGACGTCGATGAGCGATATCGCCGCCGCGGTCGGGCTCACGAAGGCGGGACTGTATCACCATGTTTCGAGCAAGGAGCAGTTGCTCTCGACGATCCTGGACTACGGAATGGACATGACCGAGGCCTACGTGGTGACCCCCCTGGAATCGGTCACCGATCCCATCGTCCGGCTGAAGACGATGATCGAACTCCATCTGCGTTTGATCCTCGAAGGGCGGAAGCTGGCGGTGACGGGCCTCTTGCACGAGTGCCAGGGTCTGTCGACCGCCGCCCAGACGCGAATCAACCGCCGCAAGAAGAAGTACGTGCACGTGGTCACCGACATCATTCGCGATGTCCTCGAAACGCGCTCGATGAAGAAGCAGAAGAACGTCGACCCCAAAGTTGCTGCGCTCGCCCTGCTGGGTATGCTGAACTGGACGTATCAGTGGTACAAGCCCACCGGGGCGGTGAAGCCTGACGAGGTGATTCGCGAGTTCCAGGCGTTGTTCCTGAACGGCGTGCTCGGAACCGGGGACCTGTAGAGGCCCAACGACGAACAGCGAGGGGAAAGGTATGGACC
>CAZTTI010000057.1:0-5535 GCA_964615925.1 uncultured Solibacteraceae bacterium | reverse complement strand
TTGCTGATCGCGTCGTTGGCGCTCCGGATACCGACGGTCAGGCCCGTATTGTCCAGCTTGTGCCGGTTGGCCACGGCGAGACCCGCCGCATCGTCGGCCGCGCTGTTGATGCGCAGACCCGACGTCAAACGCGCCAGCGTTCGCTCCAGACCCTGCTGGGTCATTCCCAGCGTCGCCTGTGCGTTGATGGACGCCAGATTTGTGTTTACTGAAAAGCTCATGGTTGTGGATTCCTCCCTGAAAACGTTTTCGACAAGGCGTCAGTGCCTTGTCACGGCGTCAAATTCCCGCCGGACATGCCTCTTATCGGGCTGTCAATTTTCCGTCTTTAGCCCCGGCGGAAATAAAATCGAAGTCAGGCAGAATCCATGCAGATACAACAACTCACACGTTCTTCGCCGATTTCGCCCGTGAGGTCAGTCTCTTGACGTCCATTCGGGCACGCCGGCCGGCGGGCCGCTCCCGCTGGTATCGGAGTTGCAAACACTTGGCGTCATGAACGCGCCATCCGTGCCGGCGCCGGAGACGCTGAAGCGTGTCCTGGTCGCCGAAGACGACCCCGTCGCCCGAACCCTCGTGGTCTCGACCCTGGAGCGGTGGGGATACGAGACTGTCGCGACCACCGATGGGAGGCAAGCTCTGGAAATCCTCACCGGGACGGGCGCTCCAAGGATCGCCATCCTCGACTGGGTGATGCCCCGGATGCAAGGAATCCAGGTGTGCGAAGAGGTCCGAAGGCATCATCCGGCATCGCCACCCTACATGATCCTGCTGACCTCGAAATCCGATCCCGCCGACGTCCTGGTGGGACTCGAGGCCGGGGCCCACGATTTCATGTCCAAGCCGTTCGAACCGGCCGAGTTGCAGGCGCGCCTCCGGGCCGGCCTCCGAACCGTGAAGCTCCAGGACTCCCTGCACCGGCGCGTCCGGGAGCTGGAAGCTGCCCACCAGGAGATCCAACACCTGCGCGGCCTGCTTCCCATCTGCAGTTACTGTAAGAACATCCGGAATGATCAGAACTATTGGGAAAAGGTCGAGTCCTACTTTCTCAAGAACGTGGGGGTTCGCTTCACCCACGGAGTCTGTCCGGAATGCCAGAAGGAAGTCGAGAAGCGGCTGTTCGGCGAGAGTCCGGACCGAGTGGCCGGCTAACGGCTGTTTCAGGTCCTCGCCGTCTGAGTGCGATCGGTTCTTCCGCGCCACTTCGATCCTAAAGGTCCCTCCGAAACCGGTCGATGAACCGGACAAGGCGCCATCATCAGACAGGGAGCGTTGGGTTGGCCCGCCCGGCGCGGGCGTTTATACGGACGCGGAGAATACGATGAACGTAATGGTCGTTGAAGACGATTTGATCTCGCGGAAATGGCTCCAGCGATTTTTGGGGAAATGGGGCTACGAGGTCACCAGCTATCCCGACGGAGAAGCCGCCTGGGACGCGCTTGGGTCCGGGGAGGAGCCAGAACTGATCCTGGCCGACTGGATGATGCCGAAGATGGACGGCGTCGAGCTGTGCAAGAACATCCGCGGCAACCCGAAAACCCATCACGCATACGTCATCATGCTCACCGCGAGGTCGGAAAAGACCGACCTGATCTCCGGGCTCGAGGCAGGGGCCGACGACTACCTCGTCAAGCCCGTCGACCCGGACGAGCTCAAGACCCGGCTCCGGGTGGGCGGACGGACATTGAGCCTGAGGAGCCAGCTTGCCGAGCGCGTCAGCCAACTCGAATCGATGTTGCGCCGCCACGACATTCTGGGCGAGGCCTACACGCGCAGCCTCCTGTCGGGCTCGGACTCCCCCGGTTCCCCCGCAGTCGCCGAACCGTCACTGGACCGCATCAGCGGGCTCCTGGACCGGTACTTCCAGCAGATGGGATGGACACGCCACCTCGACACGTCGGTCGACGATGGTGGATCGCACTCGCACGCGATGACGTCCGCGCTCGTGTTTCCGGAGTCGGGGGCGTGGATCGACATGGCCTTCGAGTTGTCGGATGAGTCGGCGTCCCGTTGGTTCGAGTCCATGATGGGACGCCCGCCGGCGGACAGACGAGAGGTCTCCGAAGGACTGATCGAAAACGTCAGCATCGTCCAGACCGCTTTGCGTTCGGCGATCGGAGCCACGGGGCAGGTCGTTCACGTCCCCTTCCACCCATCGCCGTCCCGCATCGTCGTCCCCTCCACCGAGTCGGGAGGAAAGCGGCTGGCGTTCGAATCGGGGAACGCGCGCCTCGTCGTCAGCATGGCCCGGAGCGAATTGCGGGTCGCGACGAAGAAGCTCGGCGACCTGACCGAAGCCGATGTCCTCGGCGAAGACGTGACGATTCCGGTGAAGGAAGCGCTGTCGGTACGCTCGGGGTGCACGCCGACCGCGGAGTGGCTTGCTGGCGTGTCGTCCGCGGCTTCGGACCAGCGGAATCGGGAAGTGCGGGTCTTCGCGAAAAAATCGCCGACTTCGGGTATCGGCGTTCCGTTATTCGACCCCGAAACCCTGTTGAAAAACACCGAGGGCGACCAGGAACTGTGCGAAGAGATCGTCCGGTGCTTCCTCAGCGACAACAGCACGGCGTTCGAGCGCACGTGCGAGGCGGTCGAGGACGAGGATTGGTCCACGGCCGTTGCGACGGCACACAGCCTCAAGGGATCAGTGTCCTATTTCTCGCGAGCCGTCGCGAGGGAGATCGCCGAGGTGGAACGGGCCGCCAACGAAAAGGACGCAGCAAAGATCCACGGACTCGCACCCCATGTGCGGAGCGTCATGGAACGACTCGTCGCGGAACTGAACCAGTTCGTGGAAGACTCTTCCGGTCCGGAGGCGAAGGCGAGCTGAACACGTTCCGGGTCAGTGACTCTCACGAACCGCGTTACGGTTCCATTCGGGAATGTGGACCACGAGATTTCGCGTCCCGTTGGGCACCGACTGGCAGGCCAGGCGGCTCTGGGGCGTGAGCCCGGGAGCATAGGAAAGCTGGTCTTCTTCACAGTCGCTCATCTCGTTGAGCGACTCCTCCCCTTCGCCGACGACGCAGTGGCACGTCGAACACGCGCAAACTCCCCCGCAGGCGTGGTCCACGTCGATGCCGTTCGCGAGCGCGATATCCAGAATGCTCCCGGGCAGTCCGGTTTCCTGATAGGGGATGCGGTCGGGATCGACTTCAACCGTGACGTTCATGGGTAGAAACGTCACGGTGTATTTCTGTGTCGGTGGCTCGATGCCTTCGAGTTCGTCGAAATAGGGATTGCGGCCGCCCATGTGCCGATAGTAGCACGCGGGGAGAGGTGCGCCGGGACCGGCGCAGGGCCGGTCCCGGCGAAAGGGTGGCTACTGGAGGGCCTGAAGCTCCTCGAGGATCGTCGCGATCGGCGGACGGTCCGCGGCGCTCTGGCCGACATAGTTCCATCGCACCATGCCCCCGCGGTCGATGATGAAGAGCGCCGGTCTCGCGATGCCTTCCTGAGGATGCAGCACGCCATAAGCCCGGATGAAGTTTCGCGCGGAATCGGACAGAATCGGATACGTCAGCCCCAATTCCGAAGCGGTAATGACGGCCTGAGCCGGAATGTCGGCGCTGAGCGCCACGATCTCCGCATCGAGGGCCTGAATCTCGTCGTAGTATTCTTGCAGCTCACCTAGCTGCGCCTGGCAGTACGGTCAATTGTGCATCCGGTAGAACACGACCAGGACGTTCTTGTCGTCCCGGAAGTAGTTCAGGTTGACCGTCATTCCCTGAACGGCCATTCCGGAGATGTTGGGCGCGGGAACGTCCTGGGCGACGGCCGTCCCTCCCGTCGTCAGCAGAAAGGCCAGCAGCCCGAGCACGGTGATCTTTCTCATGCTTTCTCCTCGAAGTTTGAACGAACATCAAAATCGTACCGGAATGTCGGGGGGGTGTCCATCGGTCGAGCCGCGGAAGGTGACTTCTAGCGATCGGCGTCGTCCGGAAAGGCTCCCCCGTAATCATCCATAGCGGCCCGAATCACGGCCTCCGCATGCTCCCGGCTGTAGGGATCGCCGACCTCGACCGTCCGCTGACCGTCCCGGCCCAGCTTGTAGGTCTTGAAATAATGAATGAGGCGATCGACCAGAATCGACGGCACCTCGCCGATCTCGCGGATGTGCCCGAACACGGGATCGTCCTTCAGGATTCCAACGATTTTGTCATCGGCAAGGCCCGAATCCAGCATGGGAATTCCGCCGACGACGCGCGCACCGATGATGACTTCGGCCCTGGCGATCGGGCGTTCGCTCAAGACGCAGATGTCCAGGGGGTCGAGGTCGCCACCGCTGGATCCGGACATCAGAGCGGCCACCGCATCGGCGGCATAGGTGCGTGGGATGAACCCGTAGAGTGCGGGCGGCAGCGATGAGGTTCGTTGCGACCGGTCGACCCGGAGATACCCGCTGGCCTTGTCCACCTCGTATTTGACGAGGTCGAACGGGGTGATCTCGATGAAGGCGTGGACCTCCGCAGGCGGATTCGCCCCGACGCTCAGCCCGTGCCACGGATGCGGCCGCCAACGCGAATACTCCGGCGTCAACCTCCCTCCTTCCCGGTCACCCGACCTTCCTTTGCAAGCTACACGAGCGACTTCAGATCTTCGAGCACGAGCGTCCGGTCCTCGAGATCGTCGATCATCCCGGCGAGCCGGAACGCTTCGGCCCGGTGTACTCCGGCCTGCTCGTGGTTCCCTGCGGCCTTCTCGGCGCGAGCCAGCGCCTCATGGCCATACGCGACAAAGAACGGGGTCTCCTTCCGGCTGTGCTCCAGGCACAATCGCGCGTAGCGTCGCGCTTCTTCGGCACGGCCGAGGATGGCAAGAATCCGTGACGCCTGCCAGTAGCCGATCGACATGTTTCGGGCCGTACAATCCGGGCGCTGGGTCCAGTGCCAGATCGACGCCTGGCAAAGGCGAGTCATTTCTTCGTCCTCTTCCGGTGTCCGCCCGGGCTTCTCGATCAACTGCCAGGCCCTGTTGAAGCAGTCGGCGGAAAAGTATTTGTGCGCCAGATGAACGTCGAAACCGGGGTCGTCTGCCACCTCTTGAACCTCCATGGGAGATCTGTCCCGCCGCACCCCACCCGGGAAGCGGTCGACCGGATCTTAACTCCGCGGGTCTTCAGGGTCGAGAAATCGTGCGCCCGATCACCGCGGGCAAATACTTGCCTCCGCAAATCCGCGGGCGTACGTTGTATTCGATGTGTCCCGCACTCATCGGCTTCGTTCTCTCCCTCCTGCTCCTCTTCGGCAACGCTCATCGTGCACTGGCCCAATCCGACGACGTCGACATCAACGTGTTTTTCCGCGCGACCGCGGCCGACGCGGATACAGCTTCGGCAGCGCTCGACGCAATCGCCGCAACATGGCGAGACGGGTATGCCGCAATGCTCGTGGAACTGACACAATACGTGCCCGAAGCCGCGCGGGAGCGCCTCTTCGCCTTCCTCGAAGCCCAGACCGGCCAGACCTTCGACGCCGACATCAACTCTTGGCGTCGCTGGACCTGGAATCTTCCCTACGATCCCCATCCTCTCTA
>CAZTTI010000056.1:0-2589 GCA_964615925.1 uncultured Solibacteraceae bacterium | reverse complement strand
AGTCCCGGATGTTGTGCATCCACTCGAAATAGGTCTTGGCCCAGTTGGCGGGCACGAACCGCGTTTCTCCCTCTTCGACTGCGCGAATCGCTTCCCGCGCAAGCGGCTCGACGCGGACGAACCATTGCGTCGAAAGGAGAGGCTCCACGACGGTGCGGCACCGGGAACAGTGGCCGACGTTGTGCCGGTGCTCCTCGACGCGGACCAGGAATCCGCCCGCGGAGAGATCGTCGACGATGCGCGTGCGAGCCTCGAACCGGTCCAATCCCTGATAGGGGCCACCGGCTTCGGTGATGCGTCCGTCTTCGTCGATCACGCTGATCTGATCGAGTCCGTGACGCTCTCCCATGTCGAAATCGTTCGGGTCGTGGGCCGGGGTGACCTTGACCGCGCCCGTGCCGAACTCCCGGTCGACGACCTCGTCGCGAATGAACCGCATCTCGCGCCCGACCAGCGGCAGCGTCGCCACGGCGTCATCGAAATCGCTGTAGCGTTCGTCGTCCGGATGCAGGGCGATCGCGGTATCGCCGAGCATGGTCTCCGGCCGGGTCGTCGCCACCACGATGCCATCGACCGGGGCGTTCCGGACCGGGTAGCGGATGTGATGGAGCTTCCCGGCGACCTCGATGTATTCGACTTCAAGGTCCGACAGGACCGTGCGGCATCGCGGACACCAGTTGATCAGCCGCTTCCCGCGGTAGATGAGGCCTTCGTCGTAGAGGCTGACGAACACCTCGCGGACCGCGTCGGACAACCCCTCGTCAAAGGTGAACCGCTCGCGGGTCCAGTCGCAGGACGCGCCGAGCCGCCGCACCTGGTGGGTGATGATCCCACCCGATTCGGCTTTCCATGCCCACACGCGCTTCAGGAACTCTTCCCGGCCGAGATCGTGGCGGGAGAGCCCTTCTTCCCGGAGTTGTTTCTCCACCACGTTCTGCGTCGCGATCCCGGCGTGGTCGGTCCCCGGCAACCACAAGGTATTGAACCCCTGCATCCGTTTCCTGCGCACGACGACGTCCTGAATCGTATGGTTGAGCATGTGACCCATGTGAAGCGAGCCGGTCACGTTGGGAGGAGGGATGACGATGGTGAACGCCGGCCGGGTCGATCGGGCGTCGGGTGTGAAATAACCACGCGACTCCCAGGTTTCGTACCAGCCCGACTCCAGACCGATGTGATCGTAATGCTTGGGAATCTCAGTCATCATGTCGCTTGTGAATCTCGTCGCGGACCACGCGCTCGGCGATCTCGGGCACCACGTTCCACGCCACCGCTTCGATGACGCCGGTCGCGAGCCGGGCCAGGACACGATCGGCAATCGTTTCGATCTCGGCCACCGTCAGCGCCCGCCGCTCGTTCTCGGACGGAACCGGCGGGAACAACGCACCGAGCCCGAGCAGGTCCTCGTCCGACTCCGCCGCCCGGACTTCTTCCGACGTCTGGATCACCGACGAAACCAGGCGGTACAGGGCCTCCGGCTCGAACGGCTTCTGCATGAAGGCCGCCGCCCCCGCCTCCGACGCCTGGGCGGGATCCAGCCGATCGAACGCGCCCACCAGCAGGATCACGGGAACGTGACCGAACGCCGGATGGGCCCGAATCTCGCGGCAAACCTCGTAGCCACCTTTTCCGGGCATGACGACGTCGATCAACACGACGTCGGGACGCACTTCGTCCAGACCCAGGAGCGCGGCGTCGCCGCTTTCCACCGGAAACACGTCGAACCCGTCCCTCGATTCGAAAGTCGCCGAAACGAGCCGGTGAATCGTCGTGCTGTCGTCGGCCAACAGGATGCGCTTCCGCATGGCTCTACCTCCGGGGTGTTCGGAGAGTTCCCGGGCTGTTTCGATTGTTGAAAGCGAAAGGGAGTTATTCCGGCGGGGTCGTCCCGATGACCGTCCCCTCGACCTCGAACGTGGGAGGCCCCTCGACGCCCTGGCCCTGCTGGCCCTCTTCGTCGTCGATGAGTGATGCCGCGGTCGTGTCGGTCGACACGTCCGGCCGCCGGCTCCACAGGCCGAATACGCGCGCGAACACGCCTTTCCCCTCCGGTGGCGGAGGCGCCGCCTGGGCTCGCGCCAGCGCGGCGGGATTCGCCTCGGGAATCGGCTGATCGAGCTCCGCCAGACGCGCCGAGGCGTCTAAAACGACGTCGGAGAGCGGGTGATCGCGGATCACCCGGTTGTAGTAGACGATGGCCTCGCCCTGGTTTCCACCCCGCCGCATCGTTTCCCCGAGTCGATAGAGGGTCTCGGAGATCTGCGAGTAGTCCGGATATTCCTCGAGAATATCCAGGTAGCGACCGAGGGCCCCGACCAGATTCCCCGCCGTCACGTAGTAATTGGCCACCTTCATCTCGCCTTCGGCCAGGACCTCCTGGACGGCCCGGAGCTTCTCGCGAACCTCTTCGCCGTGATCGCTGTCCGGATACTGGTTGATGAAACGTTCGAGTTCGATCTGGGCCAGCAGCGCGTGGGTGGGGTCGCGATCCGGTTTCTCCATCATCCGGATATGGGTCATCGCGATCAGCAGCTGCGCGTCGTCTGCCAGTTCGTGAGTCGGGAAGAACGTGATGAAGTCCCGGAACTC
>CAZTTI010000055.1:0-6028 GCA_964615925.1 uncultured Solibacteraceae bacterium | reverse complement strand
GTTCCCATCCGGGTCGCTGAATCCCGCCATCCAAAGCTCGATCGCATCGGTCTTGTGAACGACGTGGGGAGGCGAGGAGAACTCCACGCCGCGGTCCACCAGCACTTCGTGCGCTTTCTGGACGGAGTCGACACGGTAGTACAGAAGGGGACGGGATCGGAATTCTTCGGTTTCCGGCTTTCCCAGATAGAGCCGCACTCCGCCGCAGTTGAAAAATGCCATCGATTGGCCGGGAACTTCGAAGAGCAGTTCCAGACCGAGTGTGTCCCTGTAGAACTCGACGGCGCGTTCGAGGCCGTCCACGCTGATGTGGATCTGTCCGATCCCTTCGATCTTTCCCTCGGAGTTTTTTGTCATGGGTGATGCCTCCTCGTCCGTAAAATATCCGTTGCGGGTCTGGGAAGAATGATTAACAGTTGGATCAAATGGGGCGCCGCAGGGAGTGCTGATCAGGAGCCCGCGCGGTTTCCTCGGAGCCGGGCATCGACGAACCGGACGATTTCGTCCAGGACGTCGGACTGCATGCCTTTTTGCGCCGCGACCTTCTGGACGAGGCAATCGACGCGTTCGATCTGGTGCGCTCCGCCGAACAATGTCCGGGCCGCTGACGAGGGCTTCCCCAGCCCTTCGGCCGCTTTGGCGTACTTCTCGAACTCCACCAGGTCGGATTCGTCGGCGCCCAGCCCCATACACAGTTCCCGCACCCACTCATACACTTCGCGCGAGAGGTCCATGTCCTGGTGAACGGCGTCGCGGATCGGAATCATTTCGTCTTCGCGAATGCACCGGTAGTTGCCGGCCACGAGCATGGGCCACTTTGCGAGTGGGACGAAGATCGATTCGTGGACGCGGAGCTTGACCGGAATCTCCAGAGGTCCGTCGCCGGCGTCGAATCGTGCAGCCTCGATGTCGTGCTCGAGATGGCGGAGCACGGCCGTATGGTCGTCCGATTCGAATCGCGCGGCCTTGAAGTTGGTCGGCAACCCTACGTGGAGGACGTTCTTGGGCTCGTTGGGCGGGCGGAACGCCTGCGGGTCCGGACTCGCCAGGCTCGTCCGGCCCGGCTGGAAGGCTTCCCACACGTCGGGATCGGTGAAGCAGGCCCGCAGCGCGGAAGCGTCGAGGCCCGGAATCCTCCGGAGATAGGGGAGCGGGGGCATGTTCATGATCGCGAGCGCCGGAACGGGGGCCGCGCCCACGCGGCCCGTCAGCTCCCGAACGCCTGTGGAGCCGTATTGGGCTTCCTGCATCCCGAGGACCACGAGATCGAACCCTTCCGGCCGGACGTTGGCGGGTTCGCTGGCGGTCAATTTTCCGGGCAGCATCTCGGAGGAAATTTCGACAACCCCATCGCGACCTTTCACCGGAATCCGGACGATCGTGCCTCGATCGTTGATCAATGAGGCTGTCGACGGCGTGCACACGAGGTGGACATCGTGACCCGCCATGAGGAGCTTCGTGCCGAACAGGGAACCGTAGGAGGCGCCGAGAATCAGAATCTTTCGTGCCATGGCCGTGTCAGATCGCGCCTTCGCTGCGGGCGGCTGCGATCTCCTCGTCCTTCAGACCGACGATGGTCTTCAGGATCTCGTCGGTGTGTTCCCCGAGCAAGGGCGCCCGCTCGACGTCGGCCGGCGAGTCGGAGAGCTTGATGGGATTTCCGACCGTGAGGTATTTCCCGCGTTCGGGATGGTCGACCTCGACGATGGTTCCGGTCGCGCGCAAGGCCGGTTCTTCGGCCAGCTCCTTCATCGACAGGATCGGGCCGCACGGGACGTTGAGGGGATTCAGGATGGACATGATTTCCATCTTCTCCTTGGTCTTGGTCCACTTCTCGATCTCCGCGAACACCTGTTCGAGACGGGGCAGCCGGGCTTCGGGCGTGTTCCAGTCCGGGTCGTCCAGCCAGTCTTCGCGGCCGATCACCTTGGCGAGTGCCGGGAACGCCTGGGTCTGGGTAATCATGTAGATGTAGGCATCCGGATCGGTCTCCCAGCCCTTGCATCGAACGATCCAGCCGGGATGGCCGCCGCCGGAAGCGTTCCCTGCACGCGGCACCGCCTTCCCGAACTTTCCGTTCGGGTACTGCGGGTATTCGGTCAGGGGACCGTGGGCCAGGCGTTGCTGGTCGCGCAGTTTCACCCGGCAAAGGTTCAACACCGCATCCTGCATGGCGCAGACGACGCGCTGGCCGCGTCCGGACCGCTCGCGCTGGAGCAGCGCGGCCAGGATCCCGGCAACCAGGTGAATTCCGGTCCCCGAGTCGCCGATCTGGGCGCCAGTCACCAGCGGCGTGCCTTCGAGCTCTCCCGTCGTCGAGGCCGCTCCGCCGGTGCATTGGGCCACATTCTCGTAGACCTTGCAGTCCTCGAACGGACCCGGGCCGAAACCCTTCACCGATGCATAGATGATGCGGGGGTTGATCTCCTGGATCTTCTCCCACGGGAACCCCATGCGGTCGATCGCCCCCGGCGCGAAGTTCTCGACCAGGACGTCACATTCCTCGATCAACCGCGCGAAGATCTTGTTCCCGGTTGCGGTCTTGGGGTTGAGCGTGATGCTTCGCTTGCCGCCGTTGAGCATCGTGAAGTAGAGGCTGTCGACGTCGGGAATGTCCCGAAGCTGGCTGCGCGTTGCGTCCCCCCCATCCGGCCGCTCGACCTTGATCACGTCGGCGCCGAACCAGGCCAGGATCTGTGTGCAACTCGGACCGGACTGGACGTGCGTCATGTCCAGAATCCGGACGCCATCAAGAGCTTTTCCCATATCGCAACCTTCGTTATGAATTGATTCAGAAAGACGGAAGGCCCCTATATTAACGTCCCGAGAGCGTTTCGAGAACCTTCCGGTCCGTCAGTCGCCCGACTCGCGCAGTCTCCGGCGTTCGGCCGTCGTCGTGTATCCCCGGTCCCGATCGATGTCCTGAACGTGAACGGTGACCGATGCCAGGCCCTCCAGGTCGCCGACGAACGCGTCGATGGCGTTGCCGAGCGCGAGAGCGGCGCGCCGCCGAACCGCGGCCGTCCGTCCGGGAGTGTCGTTCCCGGCTGAAAACGTACAATGCAGAAAACCCTTCGAGAGATCACCGGCGACGCCGGAGTGGCGCACGGGGATCAAAGCGTGTTTCAGGTTCTTTCTGTTGATGAGGGAAACCTCGGCCGGCTCGGTCGACGCCGCGCTCTCCATGCGGAGCCCGCACACGACCTCGACGAGGTGATCGAGGAGCGCCTCGGCGTCGAATCCCGTTCGACGGACGAACGATCGATGCAGCCACTCTTCGGGAACTTCGATTCGGAGGTGGGGCATCAGCGCCATTCTCCCGGTTCCGGCCCCGCGAAATCGTAGAGCTTTCGCGGATTCGTGACCAGCATCTGCCGGAGCACCGCCGGGTCCTTTCCCGAAGCCGGCCAAATCCATTCGTTCGCGATGTCCCCGTCGTTCGGCATCTTGTTCGGCGGGTCGCCGCGGCCGGTCAGAATGACGGTGTTCATGTTCGGGCGCGGCCGGTCGGTTCCGCTCAACACGTTTCCCGGAAACCGACGGACGAGCTCGTGGGCGAAGGGCAGGGCGACGGGCCAGTCGTCCGGCCGCGCCGAACGCGTGTACCGGTCGGGAGACGTGATCTTCCAATAGATGTCGTCGCGCGAAGCGCCGAGGTCGATGAGGCGTTTGAAGTAGTCGTTCCGTTCCGGAGGGACGTGGACGTCGGGGCGGCCCATGTGGTCGATGATGACCGGAGTCGGGAGCGATCGGATCAGCGGCTCCATGGCGTCGAACGTATCCGGAAGGAAGTACAGATCCGTATGCCACCCCATTCCGGCGATGCGGCCGGCAATTCGCGCGATGACGTCCGAAGGCGTTGTTTCGCGTGCGATGTGGGGCAGGAACGCGAATCGGACGCCGCGGATTCCGGCCTCGTGCATTCGGCCCAGTTCGTCGTCACCGATGTCTTCGGAAACGCTGGCGACCCCGGCCGCGCGTCCCTCCATGTGTTCCAGCGCATCGATCACGACACGGTTGTCGGTCCCGTGACACGTGGCCTGGACGACGACGTATCCCCAGAACCCCATGCGGTCGATCAGGATCTCCTTCTGTTCCTGCCAGGTGGCCTCGAAGGGCTCGTATTTCGTCGTCGGGGCCAAAGGGAATCGGTCGAACGGCCCGATGACGTGCATGTGCGCGTCGATCGCGCCTTCGGGCATCGCAAATCGTAGAGGGGCCGGGTTGGTGTCCTGTCTGACGTAGGGTTCCGTGCTCATCGTTCCAGTCCAGAGCAAGCTTCGGAGGGCCCAGTATCGCACAACCCGTGGGAGTTCGGCTTGGCGCCCCTTGAACAGCCGACGTTTCCGACGCCCAACGTAGCGGTCGGTTGCTCAATCGATTTGACAGGCCTCCTGCCGGTCCGATTTGTTCTTATTCCTCCACTCCGCCGGCTACCGCCGGCTCCGTCGAACCGCAGCGAGGAACGCTGCGGTTCGTATCGGGACGCGGATTTCAAAGGTGATCACAGTCGGCGCCCGATTCGGTTTGACTCCCCCCCACGGCGTCTATAGAATCCGCGCCATGCCTCAAGCCCCCCCGGCCACTCCGCGTCTCGGCGCGCTCGAGAAGCTCCCGCTCCCCGAGATGACGCTTCGGGGCCTCGTCCGGCATTTCGGCCCGGGGATGATCCTGATGATGACGGGGATCGGCACCAGCCATCTCGTGACCGCTCCGGTGGCGGGTGGACGGTTCGAATATGCACTGCTCTGGGTTATTCCGGTGGCCTACATATTCAAGTACCACGGCTTCGAGATGGCGTTCCGGTTTACGCACGCGACGGGCCGGAGCATGCTCGACGCTTACGCCACTGCGTGGAAGAAGTGGCCAGTCTGGTACGTTCTCGTCGCCACGCTCATTCAGTGCGTCGTCGGACAAGCCGGCCGTCTCGGTGCGGCGGCCGCCGTGCTCTATTTCCTGTTTCTGGAATATTTCGGCCTCGACCTTCCGATCTCCTGGTTCGCTTTCGGGATCGGGATCGTTTCCGTCGGGATCCTGATGAAGGAGCGATACAGTGCTCTGGAAACCGCGTCGAAGATCTGCGCAGGAATCCTGGTCGTGTCGAGCGTCGCGGTCTACGTCGCCGAGCCGGCCCCGCTTGCGGCGCTCGGCAACTTCGTGATCGTCGAAACCCCGGCCGGATCATGGCTCGTCGTGGCCGCGTTCCTGGGTTTGCTTCCCACCGGAATCGACGTTTCCCTTCAGGCATCGGAGTGGGGGAAGGCCAAGCGGAAAGGGATGGGCGCGATTCGGGGCGAGCTGGAGAACGCGGGGCTCGTGCCCCGATTCGACGCGTTTGCGCCACGCCGGAGTGACCTTGCCGTCGACACGAGCCGGTTGTCCCCGCACGCTCTGGAGTACTGCCGCCGCTGGTTCCGGATCGGAGAGTGGGACTTTCGCGCCGGGCACTTCATCTCTTTTGTCGTCGCGTGCATCTTCCTCCTCCTCGCCGCCGTATGGATCTATCCGAGCCCGGTGGAAGGAAACGCCGTCATTGGCGAGATCGGACGGGTCTTTTCCGACAGCATCGGCCCTTCGATGATGATCGTGTTCCTGATCGGCGCGTTCGCCGCGACCTTTTCGACCGCCTTCAACTACTTCGACGGGTGGCCGCGCGTGGTGGCGGCGTGCTCGCGAAACCTGTTTCGTTCGACGGCCGCGCTCGAGGGAGTCGCCGCGTCCGACATCGGTCCGGAACATCGCAGCCGGTGGTATTCCGAATACAACATCTACCGGATGACGATGATTTTTTCGTTGGTCACGTCGGGATTGCTCATCGCGGGAATGCCGCGGCCCGTGTTTCTGATCCTGGTGGCATCGGCGCTCGCGAGCTTCATCGCTCCTGTTATCTTTTTTCTCAACCTCTACTACTGCTTCACGGTGATCCCCAAGAAGGATCGAATCTTTTATCCGGGAAGGTTCGAGGCGGCGTTCGCATGGTTGAGCCTGGTTGTCTTCTGCGGCATGACCTTCATCCTGGTCATGGACG
>CAZTTI010000054.1:0-2886 GCA_964615925.1 uncultured Solibacteraceae bacterium | reverse complement strand
TTGAAATTCAATTTCACTTGACTGCCGACGTGAACACGCGCCCGTAGTCAGAGAACAAAACTTTATAAGTAATCAACGAGAAGGTAGGTGGGGCACGCCGGCTCGCACCCGGCGCACCCCTTGGCGCACGTAGTGAACTCTCCGAAACGCCGTGCCCAGTATATGTTCGGCCGCCAGACGGGTCAACGGTTCTACCTCTCGCAGGCAAACAGGGAGACACGAGGAGGGGTCGGATGACCTGGA
Organism: uncultured Solibacteraceae bacterium; assembly: GCA_964615925.1. Taxonomy (GTDB): domain Bacteria; phylum Acidobacteriota; class Terriglobia; order 20CM-2-55-15; family 20CM-2-55-15; genus JAJEDW01. Next base: position 2,643 of record CAZTTI010000054.1, on the reverse strand, counting down.
GTTGGAAATGCGCGGCTTTCGCGCTGATCGCGGGAATGGGAGGGGCGCCGGCCATGGCCCGGGCGCAGGAAGAATCGGCGACTCAGGAAGAGGTCGAGGAACTCGCCCGGCAGGTGGAAATCCTGGCCGAAGAGGTCGAACGCTTGCGGAGCGGGGAAGCCGAGGTGGAGCTCACGGTGGACGAAGCGCGTCAACGCGGGTTGGGCGACTCCGCGGCTTCCGTTTACGAACGGACCGACCCCGGTGTTTCCATCGCGGGATACGGCGAAATGGTCATGTTGGCCTTCCGCGCCGAAAACGAATCGGGAACGCCGGTGAACATGGGAAGCACGCTCGATTTTCTGAGGGCTATCTTCTATTTCGGATACCGGTTCAACGACAAGTTCCTCTTCAACTCCGAGATTGAAGTCGAGCACGCCGACGAGATCTTCGTGGAGTTCGCATACATCGATTATGTCGCCCACGAAGCCGCGACGCTTCGAGGCGGGATGGTCCTTCTGCCGATGGGATTGACCAACGAGTTCCATGAACCGACGGCCTTCCTGAGCGCCAATCGGCCCCAGACCGAGAGCCGGCTGATTCCATCGACCTGGCGCGAGAACGGGTTCGGCGTCGTCGGGTCGTCCGGGCCGGTCAGCTATCGGGCGTACGTGGTCAACGGGCTGAACGGAGCGGGTTTCACCGCGGACGGATTGCGGGGCGGAAGGCAAAAGGGCTCGCAGACGAAGTTCTCCGATCCGGCCTTCGTGGGCCGCATCGACGTGACGCCCGTGCCCGGAGTTTTCGTCGGCGGATCGTTCTACGTGGGGGACTCGACACAGGACCAGTTCACGGTGGGGAGCGATCGGTTTTCGGTCCAGACGCGGATCGGCGAGGTCCACGGGCAGGCCCAGATCCGGGGATTCGATTTTCGCGGCCTGTATGCCCGGTCGAGCCTCGACGACGTCCACCTGCTCAACGATGCACTCGGGCTGACCGGTGACGCCGGCATCGGAAGCGTGCAGCAGGGCGGTTACGTGCAGGTGGGATACAACGTCCTGTCGCAAACCAACCGGACCGCCGAGTTGACGCCGTTCTACCGGTTCGAAAGGCTCGATACGCAGAGCGAAGTGGCCCCCGGGTTTCTCAAGAACCCGGCAACCGATCGCGATTACTACACCGTCGGCGTGTCGTTCAAACCGATCCCCAACGTGGCGATCAAGGCCGATTACCAGTTCGTGAGCACCGGAGCCGGAACGGGCGTCGACCAGTTCGGCCTGGCGCTCGGTTACAGCTTTTGAGGTTGGAATGTTTCCGCGCCGCACCCATCTGTTCGCGTCGTTGATCCTGACGACCCTCCTGACGACCCTGATGATGGGTGCGTTCGCGGACGTTCAGGCTCAGATCACGCGCGAGGAGGCGATGGCGCGAATCTACCCCGGGGCGGAGATTGTGCCGGAACGCGTTTTCCTTACCGACGCCGAGCAGCGGCGCTCCCGGGAACTGGCGGGCGTGGAGGTGCCTTCGAAACTCATCGCGCGGTACGTGGCTCGCAGTAACGGCGAAGTCGTCGGGGTGGCCTACGTCGACACACACGTCGTCCGGACCAAGAATGAAAGCCTCCTCATCGGCCTCAATCCTGACGGAACCGTGCGCCGGATCGAGGTGACGGCTTTCCTGGAACCGACCGAATACATGGCGAGCGATGCCTGGTATTTGCAATACGAGGGCCGTTCGCTCACAGACGACCTGAACCTCCAGCGCGCGATCCGTCCGATCGCCGGAGCGAGCCTGACAGGAATCGCGACGAACGAGGCCGTTCGCCGTGTACTGGCCATCGACCACGCCCTTTCGGAGTCGGACCGATGAAACGCTGGGAATCGTGGCTGTCTCACATCTCGACGCTGGCGGTCTCGATCAGTGGACTTGCCTACCTCTGGATGAAGTACTTCGTCGAGAACACCGATCCGTTCAGCGTCGTGAACCACCCCTGGCAGGGAACGATGTTGAGCCTGCACGTCGTCAGCGCTCCGCTGTTCGTCTTCGCGACCGGAATCATCGTGAACTCGCACGTGGGAAAGAAGCTCCGGAGCGGCCGCCCGTCGAACCGGAAAACCGGAATCGCGTCGATGGTCTCGTTGCCTCTGATGATCGTTTCCGGCTATCTGCTCCAGGTGGCCGCGACGACGGGGCTCTTGAACGCCATGCTCGTGGTCCATCTGGCGTCTTCGGGACTGTTTCTGGTGACCTACGTTGCGCACCAGCTCATCACGTTCCGTTTGAAGCGTCCGGCGGTCGAGCCGGAACGCGCGGCGTTGTCCCCACGCCAGACAGCGTGATGGGTCAGGCTGTTTTCGTCGCGTTTCTCGGCCTCGCTTTTCTCCAGTCGTCGACCGAGGCCCAGCCGATCGTGACGCGCGAGGTCTTCCTCATGGGGACCACCGCGACATTTCATGTCCGTTCCCCCAATCGCGATTCCGCCATCGATCAGATCGAATCGGCTGTGGATGCCCTCGAGAGCGCCGAGCGTGAATTGAGCACGTGGATCGACGACAGTGTTCTCAGCCGAATCAATCAGGCGGTGCTCGACCAGCCTGTGGCGGCGGACCGGTCGATCTGCGAATTGCTCGCAACGCTTCAGTCGTGGTCTCGGCAGACGGGGAA
>CAZTTI010000053.1:0-8321 GCA_964615925.1 uncultured Solibacteraceae bacterium | reverse complement strand
TTGCTGATCGCGTCGTTGGCGCTCCGGATACCGACGGTCAGGCCCGTATTGTCCAGCTTGTGCCGGTTGGCCACGGCGAGACCCGCCGCATCGTCGGCCGCGCTGTTGATGCGCAGACCCGACGTCAAACGCGCCAGCGTTTGTTCCAGACCCATCTGGGTCTTACCCAGCGTCGCTTGCGCGTTGATCGACGCCAGGTTCGTGTTCACTGAAAAGCTCATTTGAAAGCTTCCTCCCTGAAAAAGTTAGTGGCCGGCATCATGCCGGCGGCTCTGGAATCCCGTCCTGGGCGAGTCCTGGTGGTTCCTTCCGCTCGATGCGAAGTCCCCGGGCCCTCAGTTCCGTATCGTCGAGTGTCGAATTCCCATTAGGCGCAAAGTCAAAATAATGACATCTTACGCGGGCTTCTAAGTCTCAATCTCGTAACACGTTGTGCGATCTCGGTTCCCCGCCGGCTGGACTTTGGACAGGTGCGTGCTGCGGTGCCGTCATGGAGCCGCGCATATCGCTCTGCATGATCGTGAAGAACGAGGAGGATTGGATCACCCGGTCGGTCGGAAGCGTCGCCCCGCTCGTCGACGAAATCATCCTCGTCGACACGGGCTCCACCGATCGCACGCTGGAGCGGGCTCGATCGTTCCATCCCAGGATCGTCCGATGGGAATGGACCGGTCATTTCGCCGATGCCCGCAACGTCTCCCTCGATGCGGCCACCGGGTCGTGGATCCTGGTTCTCGACGCCGACGAGTGCATCGCCCGGCGCGATCTCCCCAGGCTCCGCGAAGCGGCCAGGGGGCCGGCGGCCGGGTATCACCTGATCCAGCGCAACTACGTGAATCACAGCCGTGTTCACGGATGGCAGTTGAACGATTCCGACTATGCCGAGGGAAAGCCCTACCGCGGCTACGTCGACAACCCGTTGATCCGCTTTTTCCGTAACGATCCCGAGATCCGGTTCCGTGGCGCCGTCCACGAGATCGTGGATCCGGGGAAGCTCCCGGAGACGTTCCGGTTCGGTTCGCTGCCCGTCGTCCTGCACCACTACGGCAAGGTGTGCGGCGACGAGCGGGTTCAGGCGAAGCGGCGTCTTTACAAGGATCTGGGGCTGAAGAAGCTGGAGGAGGACCCGGGGAACGCCAAAGCGTGGATGGATCTCGCCATCCAGCTCCAGGAGCTGGGCGAATACGCCGAGTCGCGGGAGTATTGCCGGAAGTCGTTCCAGCTCGGCGGACCGGCACAAGCTTTGCTGTACCTGGCGTCCGCGGAGAAACATCTGAAACGTTACCCCGAGGCGCTCGACGCCCTGAACTCCGCTCAAAAACAGGGGCTCGACACGTTCGAGCTGCACCTGGAACGCGGGAACGTTCTCCTCGCGCTCGGGAAGCCCGAGAAGGCGCTCGAGGCCTACAAGAAGAGTCTGGAACGCCGCTTTCCCAGCCCCCTCGCCACCTTCAACATCGGCATGGCGTACCGGAAGCTCGGAAGGCACGAGAAGGCCGTCACTTACTACGAGCGGGCGCGCCAGCTGGACCCGGAATTCGTGGAGGCCGGCGTGGAGCTGGCTTCGATCCATACCGAGGCCGGGAGAGTCGCCGCCGCCCGGAACATCCTGGAGGACCTGCTTCGATCGAATCCCGATCGCCGCGAGATCCGTCTGGCGCGAGCCAAGGTTGCCGTGATCGAGGACGACGTTCCGAAGGCGCTCGAACTGACGGAAGGGTCGAACGACGATGACGCCGTCGCCCTCGCGCTTCGTGGTGCGGCTCATGCCGCGTCGGGCGACGCCGGCAACGCGCGCCGGTGTCTGCTGCGGGCGATCGAAATCGATCCCGGCCAAGTCGACGCGCGGATCAACCTGAGTCACATTCTCGCCGCGGAAGGCCGGTTCGAACTGGCTTCCGAACACCTGGCGTTCGGTTACGACAAGACCCGGAATCCGAGCCTGTTGGCGGCGCTGGGAGTCTACGAAGCTCGCGCCGGCTTGCTGGACGAGGCCCTGCCACACCTGGACGCGGCGCTCGCGGCCGGGGTGGCGACGCGCGACCATTGGATCTGCCGGGCGTTGATCCTCGAGCGCAAGAACATGGCGTCCGAACTCTCGGCACACTACCGCGCCATGATGCGCGAGCTGCCAGATCTTCGCGGGTGGGTCGAAGGCCGACTCGAGACGGCCACATGATGCGCATCGCCTTCTACAATGCGGGGATCCCTTTCGATGGCCGGTCGCCGCTCGATGGCCCGCTCGGGGGAAGCGAGAGCGGCATCGTTTTCATGGCCCGGGAGCTTGCCGAACTCGACGCGCGGGTGACGGTCTATTCGAACTGCCCGGCCCCGGGAAACCATGACGGTGTCGAATACCGGCACCACCACGCGTTCTACACGGATTTTCGCGGATTGCCCTGGGACGTCTTCGTCGGATTCCGGTCGTTCGAGCCTTTCCTGATCGGGCGGGTTGCGCCGCGGATGATCTATTGGACGGGAGACGCATTCGATCAACCGGCCATCCGCAACCTTCCGCACCCGGAGCTTCAAGCGAATATCGATCTCCATTTCTGCGTCTCCGAATGGCACAGAAAGACCTTTATCAAGGCGTTCGGCCTCGATCCGGAAAGGGTGTTCGCGACGCGGAACGGCTACCGCCACGACTTGCTTCCGGCTTCGACCGAGGCCGCCCGGTCCTGGACGAACGGGGTCTATTCGAGCACCCCGTTTCGGGGACTCGAACACCTCCTCGAGCTCTTTCCCGACATCCGGAAACGCGACCCCCGAATGACGCTGGACGTGTACAGCGGGATGAAGGTCTATGGCTGGGACGATCGAGAGGACCGGAAGCGATTCGGCGAGATCTACGACCGCGCCAACCAGCCGGGGGTGAGGTTTCACGGCAGCGTTCCGCAGCCGACCCTCCTCGGGTCGTTGGCCGGGAGCGGTTTTTTTCTCTATCCCAATACCTTCGACGAGACCTCCTGCATCGCCGCCATCGAGGCCCAAGCGGCGGGAGCCGTGGTGATCACCTCCGACAAGGCCGGGCTCCGCGAGACCGTCGACGAAGAGAGCGGGGTGCGGATCCCGGGCGATCCCTCGAGCCCCCGGTACAAGCGTCGATTCGTCGAAGCCGTTATCGGGCTGTCGGGCAATCGGGAGCGTCACCGGGAAATGTCGCATGCGGCCCGCGAAAGAGTCCGGCATCGTTTTGCATGGCGCACGATCGCACAGGAATGGCTCGACCTCTTCGCCCGTATGCCGGCGACGGACTGCATCGGGCGGTGGTCGGGTCCGTTGGCCCGCCTGGAGAAGGCCCACGACTACCTGACGAAAGGCAACCGAAGTGCATCGTTGAAGATACTCCGCGGGCTCTCCGGGCAGCCGTTCTTCTCGGCTGAGATCGCGAAGCTGGAGGCCAGGCTATTGGAAGTCAATGGGTTAGGGGCCGCCCGAACGTCGGGAGAGCCCGAATCGAGAGCGTCGACAGAATCGAGAGCGTCGACAAATTGACCTCCCGGAGAACGAAATGAACATCCGAATCGACCACGACGCGGTGGGGCTGCCGTCCGGGCTTCGGACGTGGGGCGACGTGCTCGACTGGCTCGAGACCGACTATCTGGCCCAGGGACGGTGCATTACGAAGGTGTCGTTCGGAAGCACCGAGGCGGCCGACTACCGCGAAGACGCCGTCTGCGGCCGCGATCTCCAGGCGCTCGACGAGATTGACATCGAGAGTGGGGACTTTGACATGGTGGTCCAGGAATCGCTGGCGGAATTGTCCTCCGAAATCGACCGCCTCGCGGACGCCGGTCGATCGGTCGTCGGCCTGTTCGAACAGCGAAAGAACGGGGACGCGCATGCCGCGCTCTCGCGGTACCTCACCTCCCTCGGGACGCTCTTCGGTGTTCTCGCAACCGACCTCGGTTGGGCCCATGACGAGTCGGGAGATGTCCGCCCGGCGTTGACCCGAACGCTCGAAGAGGCCTTGGGACAGTTGATCGCCGCGCAGGAGAACGGTTTCTGGATCTCGGTTTGCGACGTCATCGAATACGAGATCCCGCCGGTGCTGGACGGATGGAAGGCCCTGGTCGAGAGGACGCGGAAACATGTCCACTAGGGGCGAAGCCCGCCAGGTTGGATTCGCCGTCGACGCCGGACCGGACATCGGGTACGGGCACGTGGTCCGTTCCCTGCGCGTCGCCGAACAGGTTTGGGAGGACGCCCGCGCGGACGTGTGTTTTTTCCCTCTATCGAAGGAGTGCGGGCGGTTCCTGGCGGCGAGAGGAGCGGCCGTGCGCTGGGACACCGACTTCCCGGATCTCATGGTGAGCGATCTTCCCGAGCCGCATCCTTTCGTCGGCGCGATCGAGCGGCATGGTTGCCGTCATGTGGGCATTCGCGACCTCGGGCTCGCCCAGTGCGACGCCGACGTCCTCATCGACGGGAGCATCACGACGATCACCCCTTACGAAACCCGGCCGAACCGGCGCCTGTTCACCGGTCCCCGGTACATGGTCACCTCAGGGGGCTCCGTAGCGAGGAATCCCGTAACGAACGCGGCGTTCGTTACGTTGGGAGGGGGCGCGAGCGTGCGATCCACGCCGGACCTGGTTTCAGCGATGGTGTCGTCGGGTTTCGAGGTCTACGCGACCATGGGTTTCGGCTCCCGGCCCGAGCCGATGCCACGGGTGGCGGACGCGATCTGGGTGACCGACCAGGCCGGGATTCGGGCCGCGATGTCGCGTGCTGCCGTTGCGGTGTCGACATCCGGTGTTTCCCTTTACGAATTACTCGCAGCCGGTGTGCCCACCATCGCGGTGAGCGTGAACCCGTACCAGCTTCGAACGTCCGCCGCGTTCCAGGAAGAGGGTGCGATCGAGGCTCTGGGGCCAATCGAGTCCGTCGCCCCATCGGAGATCGTCGACCGCGTCCACAGCCTGGTCGACGACGAACCGAGGCGGCGGAGTCTGGCGGCTAACGGCCGGCGTCTTGTCGATGGCCGGGGATTGTTCCGTGTTTCTGAAATCGTGAGGAATGAACTATGTCGGGAAGAGTCCAACTGAACGTCTTCGAGCGTCTCGGGCAGAGTCCCCTGGAGGTGTATTTCGTCGCCGAGGCGGGCCTCAACCACGGAGGTTCCCGGGAGAAGGCCCTCGCGATGGTCCGCGCGGCGAAATGGGCGGGAGCTGACGCCGTGAAATTCCAGACTTTCAAGGCGGAGAAGCTGGCCTCCAGCCGGCGGGCCCAGCTGGCGCATACGGGCGACGTGGACATGCAGGAGTTGTTCCGCAAGCTCGAACTCGATTACGACACGTTCCGGATCCTCTTCAAGGAAGCGAAACGCCTCGAGATCGACTTCATGTCGACTCCGTTCGACGAGGAGAGCGTCGATTTCCTCGACGAACTCGGGGTCGGGGCGTTCAAGGTGGCATCGGGAGACATCACCCATCGCCCGCTGCTTCAGAAGATCGCGGCCAAGAAGAAGCCGGTCCTGATTTCGACGGGAATGAGCTCGGTGGAGGAAATCGAGCACTCCATCGACTGGATGTTCACCGAGCAGAACTCCCAGGTCATCCTGCTCCACTGTGTGTCCGCGTACCCTCCGAGGCCGAACGAGCTCAACATGAAGTCGGTCGAGTTCCTGCGGGATCGTTTTGGACTTCCGGTGGGCTTCTCCGATCACAGCGTGGGCACCATGGGAGCGACCATCGCGGTGGCTCTCGGCGCTCAGGTGATCGAGCGGCACTTCATGCTCGATACACGCGGCGACGTGCCGGATCGCGACGTCTCCTTCGACACGAAGCAACTCCGGACGCATATCGAAGAGCTTCGCGGTATCGGCGTCATGTTGGGAGAACGGGCCAAACTGGTCGGAGAGTCCGAAGAGAGGAACAAGACGGCTTCGCGCAGGGCTCTCTACGCCAGAAGGCCGATCGCTCCAGGAGAAACGATCTCCAGGGACATGCTGTACGCGCTGCGCCCTGCGGTGGGAATCTCTCCCGAGCACGTGGACGACGTCGTGGGGCGCGCGGCCCGGAACTCGATCGACGCGGACGAGCCCGTGCAGTGGGATTCACTCGGATGAACCAGGTCAACGTACTGGTCACCGCGGCATCGCGGCGCGTCGGCCTGGTTCGGGCGTTCCGCAGGGCGGTCGAGGAGTTCGGAGGAGGGCGCGTCATCACCACCGACATCAACGCGCTTTCTCCGGCGCTCTACTTCGGCCACCGAAATCACATCGTCCCCCTGACAACGGATCCGCAGTACATTCCCATCGTCGAAAGCATTTGTGACGTCGACGGCGTGGACCTCATCGTTCCGACCATCGATGACGAACTGCCCTTGTTCGGACGGCTGCGCTCCCGTTTCGAGGACCTCGGCATCTGGGTCGCCGCTTCGGACGAGAGGGCGGCCGTTGTCGCGAACGACAAGTTTATGACCTATCAGTTCGCGCTCGAACACGGAATCTCGGCTCCGCGCACGCGGCTGGCGAGGTCTTTCGAATACAGGAACGTGACCTACCCGATCGTTGTGAAGCCGCGTTTCGGCCGGGGCAGCATTCACGTGTTCGAGGCGAGGAACGAACGTGAGCTGCAATTCTTCGAGGGTTATGTCCCGGATGCCGTCGTCCAGGACTACCTGGCCGGTGTCGAGTTCACGGTCGATGTGTGTTCGGACTTCGACGGACGTGTGATTTCCGTCGTCCCGCGCGAGAGACTGGTGATTCGCGCCGGTGTCAGTGATCGCGGCGTGACACGGCGCAATCGAGCCGTGATGGACTTCGCATGTCACGTCGCCGAGAGCATGAATCTCCGCGGTCCCTCCAATATCCAGTGCAAATGGGATGGAAGCGAGGTGGGACTGATCGAGGTGAATCCGCGATTTTCCGGGGGAATCCCGCTCACCATCGAGGCGGGCGCGGATTTTCCGGCCTGGCTGATCCAGATGCGGGCGGGGCGGACCATCATCCCGCGAATCGGCCGCTTCCAGGCGGACCTGACCATGATGAGTTTCGAGGACAGCGTTTTTGCCCGGTCCGAGCAACTCCAGCCGGCCCGTCGACTTGCTCCGCGCCGCTACGCGCGCACCCGGTCGACGACGGCGTACGTGAACTGAAAAACGAGCATCCGAGAGACATGGCGAGCATGCAGAAATCGATTCGCGAGTTCGAAACCAACGAAGGGACTTTCCGTGGTGCGGCGACTCTTGCCGGCGATGCGCCCCATCGCATCCGGCGGCCGGAGGGCGTCGATACGAGACGAAACGGCCTCGAAGCGGAATTGGAAGAGCTCGAGGCCCGCCTGGCACAGTCGGAACGGCTGTCGGCGCTGGGCGGGCTGCTTGCCGGAATCGTTCACGAGCTCAACAACCCTCTGACGGCAATCCTCGGATTCGCCGAGTTGCTGGCCCGAACGGAAGGACGGTCCGATGCGCTGGACAAGATCATTGCAGAGTCGGAACGCTGCGGCCGAATCGTCCAGAACGTGTTGCGCGTCGCCGGTTCGGGTTCGAAAGGAGAAGTGGAAGTCATCGGGGTCAACAGCGGAATAAGTCAGGCCGTCGAACTCGTGTCCTTCCAGCTCAAGCTCAACCGGATTCGCCTCAACGTCGAACTTGCGCCGTCCGAGCCCCATATCGCCGCGAATTCCTGCCAGTTCGTGCAGGTCATGCTGAACCTGCTCACCAACGCGGTCCAGGCCTTGGCGGGAGACGCGTCGAGCCGGGCGGCATACGGGTCGATCGACGTTCGTTCCCGGATCGAGGCCGGAAGGGTGTTGATCACCGTTCGAGATGACGGCCCGGGTATCGAAGGGCGCAATATCGCGCGAATCTTCGAACCGTTTTACACGACGAAGCGAACGGGAACGGGGCTCGGATTGAGTCTCAGCAAGCAGCTCGTCGAGGAGAACGGTGGGACGATCCGAGTCGAGAGCCGGGGCGGAGAGGGAACGACCTTCAGTCTGTCGTTTCCCCTGGCCGTGTTGGTGGTGGAGGACTCCACCCGCAAGCGGATCCTCGTGGTCGATGATGAATCGCGCATCCTCGAGCTCATGGAGGCCGTCCTTTCCCGGCCGGGCTTCGATGTCCGGTGCGCCGAGTCCGGCGAGGGGGCGTTGGAGCGACTCGCCGAAGGCCACTATGACCTGTTGATCAGCGATATGCGAATGCCGGGAATGGACGGAGCCGAGCTCGTCGACTGGGCGCGTACGCGCGCCGCCGTGGATCACGTCCTGCTCCTGACCGGCGACGTCGCCGGTCGAGACCTCAACCGGATTGCGCGGGATCTGGGAGTCGAGTGCCTCCGCAAACCGTTCAGGATCGAAGAGCTCCTGGCT
>CAZTTI010000052.1:0-3993 GCA_964615925.1 uncultured Solibacteraceae bacterium | reverse complement strand
GCGTCGTCGTGGGCGTTGTGGCTTTGCCGCTCGCGATCGCGTTCGCGATCGCGTCCGGGGTCCGGCCCGAACAGGGGTTGTTCACCGCCATCGTCGCCGGATTTCTCATCTCGGCGCTCGGCGGCAGCCGTGTCCAGATCGGCGGTCCAACCGGCGCGTTCGTCGTTCTCGTGTACGCGATCGTTGGTGAGTTCGGCTACGACGGGTTGGCCGTGGCGACGATGATGGCCGGGGCACTGCTCGTGATCCTGGGCGCGGCTCGATTGGGAACCGTCATTCGCTTCATCCCCTATCCCGTCACGGTCGGTTTCACCAGCGGAATCGCGCTGATCATCGCCGCCGGGCAGGTGCCTGACGCGCTGGGCCTCGAGGTTCGGGATCTTCCTGCCGAGTTCCTTCCCCGGATGTCGGCGATCGGAGCGAACCTCGGCGCGATCGCGCTCCCGGCCGCCGCCACTTGCGCCGTCACGATCGGAATCACGCTGTTCTCTTCCCGGATGCGGACCCGGATACCGGGCCCGCTCGCGGCCCTCGTCTTTTCGACGGTCCTCGTCCACCTTGCCGGAATCCCGGTCGAGACGATCGGCGACCGGTTCGGCGACGTCCCATCGACCTTGCCGTCTCCACGGCTGCCCCGGGTCGACCTCGCGCTCTTGCCCGACCTGGTCACTCCCGCAGTGGCCATCGCGTTGCTCGGGGGAATCGAGTCTCTCCTCAGCGCCGTTGTTGCCGACGGCATGACGGGCCGCCGGCACCGGTCGAACATGGAACTCGTGGCCCAGGGCGTCGCCAACCTGGCCACCCCGCTGTTCGGCGGCATTCCGGCGACGGGCGCGATCGCACGCACGGCCACGAACATCAGGAACGGCGCAAAGACCCCTTTCGCCGGAATCGTGCATGCGTTGACGCTCGTCGCGATCCTCTTGTTCGCCGCTCCCCTGGCCACGCTGATCCCGATGGCCACGCTCGCGGGAATCCTCCTCGTGGTCGCCTACAACATGAGCGAATGGCGCCTGTTCGCGGGCCTGGTCCGCGGCCCCCGGAGCGACGTCCTGGTCCTCGTCGTGACGTTTCTCCTTACGGTACTGGTCGACCTCGCGGCCGCGATCCAGGCCGGCGTGGTCCTGGCCGCCCTGCTCTTCATGCGCCGGATGGCCGAGGTGACCCAGGTCCGGGCCGTCGCCGACGTCGTCGAATACGGAGAGGACGGGGACGATACTCCGGCCCCGCGCAGCCCCGAGGGTATCGAGGTGTTCGAGATCCTGGGGTCGTTCTGTTTCGGGGCGACGCAGAAGTTCACCGAGGTCCTGGGGGAGATTCGAACCCCGCCGCGCGTCGTGATCCTGCGCATGCGGCACGTGCTGGCCATCGACGCGACCGGCCTGCGGGCTTTGGAAGAAGCCCACGCGCGGTTGCGGCGCGCCGGCACGATGGTTCTGTTGTCGGGCGTTCAGGGTTCGGTGCGCGCGACTATGACACGCAGCGGCCTGCTCGACAAGATCGGGCCCGGAAACGTCGTCGAAACGTTCGAAAAAGCGATGGAGATCGCCGTGCGTTCGGGTCAAACGGCTTCCTAGAAGCGCTAGTGTCCATACGTATGTATTGACATACTGATGCAATACGCCGTAGGTTGCGGCCATGGCCCCGAAGTCCGAACAAGTGCAAATACGCGTCAGTCCGGCCCAGAAAGCGGCGCTCAAGCGCTATGCGCGGATTGCGGGTCTGGAGGTTTCCGCCTACGTCATCCTGAAGGCACTCCCTCCAGTGCGCGAACGAATGGAACGTATCGTCAAGGCGCTTTCCCGAGACGGGCGCGACCGTCACGCCCTGGCCGATCTCAACGACCTGCTCGGGCGGCTGACGCGAGCGGAGTTCGTCGATGCCGTCACCAACGTCGACGTCAACGCCCTCTCCCCTTTTCTCGGGAACTATGTCGCGGCCATGGTGGAGTTGACGGCTTCCCGGAAAGGCGTTCCACCCCCGCGGTGGGCGCGCCATATCAAGCCCCTCGCCGAGCCGCACTTCGAAGGCGGTCTCGATCGATTGCGTCCCTACCTGATCCGGGTGTCGCCCGTAGCGTTCCGGAGGCGAAACATCTTCGTCGACGCCACGATCGGCGATCGGGTCTGAACATGGCGGAACTCACCGGATCCGACATCCGCTTCCTCTTCGAGCTGCTCGACGCCGAGCTCGAAGAGGCGGACGTCGTCGGCGAGGTCTACCTCGTCGGCGGTGCCGTCATGTGCCTGGCCTTCAACGCAAGGGATTCCACCGAAGATGTCGATGCTTTCTTCCGCCCGGCCGGACTCATCCGAAAGGCGGCAGCCCGTATCGCGACGACGGCCGGTGTCGACCCTCGATGGCTCAACGACGCGGTGAAGGGCTACCTGAGCCCGCGCGGCGACTACGAACCGTTCCTCGACCTGCCTCACCTGCGGGTCTTCGTGGCCCATCCCCGTTACCTGCTCGCGATGAAGTGCGCCTCGATGCGAATCGGGAGGGAGTTTCACGACCTCGACGACGTTCGATACCTGCTTCGATACCTCAACGTGGAATCCGCGGACGAAGCGCTCGGAATCGTGTGCTCCTATTTCGACGAGCGGCAACTCCAGCCGAAAACACGTCTGGTTCTCGAGGAACTGCTCGAACAGAAATAACCGATGCCGCGCTGACCCGTTCGCCAGTTCGAAACGTGAGGCATCCCCGGCCCGATGGGAGCCATACTGTTGGGCACGCGAATCCGCTTCGCTTCGGTTGAACGCGGGCACGCGATCGCAACCCGCAAGGAGGTCCGTCATCGACTATACCCGCATCCCCGAGGTCAGCCCCGAGACCTTCGTCGCACCGCTCAGGAAGCCCCCGCACGTCGGCCCCGACTGGCTCGAGTCGAGCCAGCGCGTCTACACGTCCGACGAGCATGCCGTCTGGGACGCGCTCTACGCGCGGCAGATGGGTGTGCTCGAAGGCCGCGCATGCAACGCGTTCCTCGCCGGGCTCGACGCGCTCCACCTCGGCCGCGGCGGAGTTCCGGACTTCCACGAACTGAGCGAAAACCTGGGCGCGATCACAGGCTGGTCGGTCGTCCCCGTGCCGATGCTGATTCCCGATCACGTGTTCTTCTATCACCTCGCGAACCGGCGCTTCCCCGCCGGGAACTTCATCCGTCCGCGCGACGCCATGGAATACATCGAAGAACCCGACGTCTTCCACGATGTGTTCGGCCACGCTCCCCTGCTCACCGACCCCACCTACGCCCGTTACATGGAGGCCTACGGCCGGGCGGGATGGAAGGCGCTCAAATACAACCGCCTGAAGGCGCTTGGGGCCCTTTACTGGTATACCGTGGAGTTCGGGCTCGTGCTCGAGCCCGATGGCCTGCGCATCTACGGCGCGGGCATCGTCTCCTCCGCGGAGGAGGCGGCGTTCTCCCTCGAGGCCGCCTCCCCGAACCGCATCCACCTTTCGGTCGACCGCGTCATGCGGACCGACTACGAGATCTCCGACCTGCAGCAGACGTATTTCGTCATCGAGAGCTTCGCCGAACTGTTCCACGAGACCGAGGAGCGGGTATTCGACCCGATTTATCAATCGCTGAAGCCGTCGTTTCTCTATGCCGCTTCGGCGTTATTGGACACGGATCACATCTATCAGGCCGGTACACAGGAGTATGCGCTCCGCGGCGGGCGGGGCTCGGGAGCGAAGCCGGTTTGAATGGCTTAGGCGCTACATCGATGTGACTCGGCCGGGATGATCGGATGGGTGAGCGACTCGCTGGGTCTCCAGATCCGAAAACGAAAACGCCTCGCCGAGCTTCGTAATCTCGTCATGCGTGTTTCGCTTTCTGGAATCAATGCCGAAGGCGGGATTCGGACTTCTATTCGGGGTTGAAAACAAAGAACTTATTGATTCCTAAACGCGTCGAATCCGCCCAGTGCCGCCGCACTAGCGGATTGGAAGTACAAAACTGGTACAAAGTGAAAAACCGGTTCTCGG
>CAZTTI010000051.1:0-4183 GCA_964615925.1 uncultured Solibacteraceae bacterium | reverse complement strand
AGGGCCCGTGCCGCGTCCCGGTCCCAGGCAGTGCCTCGTCCGCGTCCATGCCGTCAGCTTGAACTACCGCGACCTGGCCATCGTCACCGGAAACTACGCCCGGCAGGTGAAGAAGCCGTTGATCCCGCTGTCCGACGTGTTCCACGGGCTCGAGCCCGTCGTCGACGGGTCTTCGGGTTCGATGAGGTGCATGAGGCGATGAAGTGGATGGCGGCGGGGTCCCACTTCGGAAAGGTGGTCGTGCGCTTGGCTTAGATGTCGAAACGGACCGAGAGGACGATCTGCCGCGAATTGCGTGCCCGGGTCGGCAGCATGAAGAAGCGCGACGTCTCGACGCCGCTGAAGCTCTGGTAG
The DNA here is from genome assembly GCA_964615925.1 of uncultured Solibacteraceae bacterium. Lineage (GTDB taxonomy): Bacteria > Acidobacteriota > Terriglobia > 20CM-2-55-15 > 20CM-2-55-15 > JAJEDW01. Next base: position 3,829 of record CAZTTI010000051.1, on the reverse strand, counting down.
TTAACGTTGTTGAACAGGTTCGTCACCTGGGCCCGGATCGTCATCCGCACGCCCCGCCGCTGGCCGTAGTAGCCGCCCGTGGCGACGGGACCGCCCGCCGCGCCCGTCGCCTCGACTTGCTCGGAACGCAGTTGAATCGCCTTCGAGAAGTCGAGTCCCGTTTCGAAAAATCCGGGGCCGGTGAGGGAGTTTTTCGGAACACCGGGAGGCCGGTCGTTGCGCGTCGTGTCGCGGTTGTCGTCGAACCCGGTCTCGTGCGTGTACGGTTGGCCCGTGTTCCAGTTGAAAATCGTGTTGGCGTTGATGTTCCACCCCAGCCGGAGGCCGACGGTCATGTTCATCTGGTGCCGGGCGCCGGACCGTCCCCACTCCGAGTCCAGATCGTAGTTGTCGGCCGGGAGCGTGACGTCGTTCGCGAAGCTGCCGCTCTGGCCCGCCGGCAGGTCGTCGTACGTCGAATCGAAGTCATAGCTCCCGTTCAGGTTCAGGAAGCTCAACCGGTGCCGGACTCCGAACCGAAACGTATGGCTGCTCGACGTCCCCGTCGACTCGAGCTGGTTGACGTTTCCGCGGGCCGGGTCGGGCCGGACGCAGGCGTCGGCCGGCGTCAGAGGAGAGCAGGACTGGATCGTTGCCGCCGTGCCGTCGAAGGGGGCGTTGACGTTCCGGTCGCGCATCAGGTGGATGCCGCGGATGAAGCGGTACGACCCGGTCAGCGTGAGCCCGCTCGCGAACGAGGTCTCCACGGTCAGTTCGTTGTTCCAGGTGTACGGCGCCGTCAGTTCTGGCGCGGCGAGGCGGATGGAAGTCGGAGGGAGGACCTCCACGTCGCCGGAGTCGAGGAACGGCACGGGATACGACGACTGGCTGATCTCCAACAGGCGCTGATTTTCCCCGTTGTTGCGGAGCAGATCGGTGACCGCGAAAAATTGCATTCGCTGGTGGAATGTGCCCGTGCCTCCGCGGATCACGGTGTTCGAGCCGAGTTGGTAGGCGAAGCCGAAACGCGGGTCGATGTTGTTCCCGTCGTCCAGGTTCGTCTGCCACTCGTACCGTGCCCCGAAGTAGAGCGTCAGGTTCGACGTGGTCCGGACGTCGCTCTGGAAGTATGCGGCCGATTGCCACTGCATCACCTCGAGAGTGGGCTCGCCCGCGGCCTGGCTGTAGGTCGGCAGAATGGGGACTGTTCCTGCCGGAACCTGATTGAGGGCATCGATGCAACCGGATGTCGTGAAGTTACTGTACCGGGGATCGATGGCGCAGTAGTCGAAGAGACTTCCGAAGATGTAGGTCCCGTTGAAGTTCAACTGGGAATCGGAGTCGAGACGCACGCGGCCCACGTCGTATCCCATCCGGAGCGCGACCCGCGACCCGGTGTACATGAACAGGTTGCCGAAGTCGAATTGGCGGACCTTGGATTCGCGTTTGTTCGTCGACCCGCCTCCGCGGAACGCCCCCAGAACGTTGATGTGAACAGCATCCTGAATGGGATCGGAGTCCTGGAGGAAGCCGCTGTACTGGAAGCGCACCTCGTTGTTCATCCGGGGGGAAAGGACGGCCGTCTCCTTGGCCTGGAACGTGAAGTTGTCCCGGGTGTTGATGCTCCCTTGCTCGGGCAGTCCGAGCTCCCCGACGTTCTGGTTTTCTCCCCGGCGCGTCCCGTACTCGTAACTCATGTTGAGGTTGTGGTTCTGGGCGAGCTGGAGCGTTCCCCTCGTCGTGTAGCCCCGGTCCCGCTGGGGGCGCGTGACGGCGTCAGAGATCAGGCCGGAGGGGGTCAGCGCGCGGAGCGTCTGGCCGGATTCCGACGTGTCGTGGCGGATGCTGAACGTCATCGTCAGCCGGTTCCGGATCACGGGCCCGCTGATGTTGCCGACGAAGGCCCGTTGCTGGTATGGTGGCCGACCCGACGCAAACGCGTTTCTCGCGTCGAGGGATTCGTCGCCGAAGTTGAACGTGGCGTCGGCGTTGAACCCGCCGATCCCGCCGCGCGTGATGACCTCGGTTCGGCCCCGCGTCTGGCTGCTCTGTTCGGCCGTGAACGAGTTCTCGTTGATCCGGATTTCCTGGATCTCGTCGCGGTTGGGCATCCGGCCCCCGCTGAATCCGTCGATGATGATGCCTCCGCCTCCGCCACCTCCTCCGCCGATGTTGATCCCGCCGCCCGAGTTGGAATTGCCCTGCTCGGTGCCGGCCGGGCTCCGGAGGTCGGTGAGGTATTCGAGCAGCTCGGCCTCGTCTTCGGGAAGGTCGGTGTTCAGCTCGGCGATCTCGGCGTCCGCCGCGGCGCCGATGAGGCCCGTTCTCTGAGCAGGGTTCAAGAACTTCATCGCCGCGAGGAAAAGCTGCTCCTCGATGGCCCGGATCTCCACCTGCACGTTCTCCCGGATACCGCCGGACGACTCGATGACGTCCTCGAGCGCGCGCACGTGGGCGTCGTGAACCGGCCGGACCTGGATTTCCTGGTTGAACGTCAACGGAGGCACCCCCACCTGTCCGAGCGCCCCTTGCAGGCCCGCGACGCCTTCTTCCAGCAGGATCCGGCCGAGCTCATCGGCCCGGAACGCGGGCTCGTCAACGATGGGTTTCTCTTGGGCGGACGAGGGCAGGGAAGTCAGGACGCAAAGGACGGCGACGGCGATCGGACGCATGCGCACCTCTGAAGGGGTTCGGTTGCCGGGTCTTCGACTTCCGGCAGTCTATAAGACGCCCGGGTACGGGGCAACCGGACGTTGAATCGGATCTCGCCGGGGCCAAGAGAGCTCGTGGCGACGAGCAGGGCGTCCGGCCCGAGTTTGACACCTTTCCCTCGCCCAAGTAGCATCCTGAAAGGATGCGGGGATCTCGTCGCCGCGAACGACCGGGCGCGCGTAGCTTCCCGTAAATCAGGAGGTTGTGAATGAAGAGTTTTTGGAGCATCGGATTGTTGGCCGTCCTGCTGACGTTTTCGGCATGTGCCAGCGAACCCGAAGCCGGGACGGCGGCCGAACCTGCAATGGCGGACGCGCCGGACACCGCGGATGCGGATCCTCTTTCCGGAACGTGGACGGGAGACTGGGGCCCGTCGGCCGAACACCGGAACCCCGTCACCGTGGAGCTGGCGTTGGATGGAATGAACGTGACCGGGACGATCAATCCCGGCGACCAGGACATCATGGTGACGTCTGGCACCTTCGATCCGGCGACCGGGGCGGTCACGCTCGAAGCGGCGGCGACGAACTTCCGCGGGGAAGAGGTCCACTACACGATCGAAGGCCAGGTCGACGGGAACACGTTCTCCGGCGACTGGACCCACGAGAGCGGATCGGGCACGTTTTCCGTGATGCGGTAGGTATCAGGTTCGGAGGCCTTGGCGGAGCCGGGGCCTCCTTACTATCGCATTCCGTCGTCGTCTTCCGAGCCTTCGGCCGGGGATTTCCGCGGGGCTGCCGGCGGCGCCGGTTTCGGCGCGTCCGGCTGGCCCGAGCCCATCTTCCCGAGGTACTCGGGTAGTTTGATCCCGACGTTGCGCGTCAACTCGTGGAGCGGGGGCAGGGAACCGACCAGTCCGGAAACGAAGTCGGCCGTTCCCGATTTCCCGTTGCCGTTCTTTCCGGTGTCCCACACCGTGACCGAATCGATCTTGAGGTTGGCGATCGCCTTGACCTGCTCCTCGACCAGCTTCGGGAGCTGCTCGGTGATGAGCAGGAGCGACGCGAGTTCCGGGTTGTTGGCTGCGGCACGCACGATCAGGTCGAAACCCTCGGCCTTCTTGCTCAGGATGGCGCGCAGACCTTCGGCCTCGGCTTCCATCATCGAGCGCAGACCGTCGGCATCGCCCTTCTTGAGA
>CAZTTI010000050.1:0-5460 GCA_964615925.1 uncultured Solibacteraceae bacterium | reverse complement strand
TCTGGTGACCTACGTTGCGCACCAGCTCATCACGTTCCGTTTGAAGCGTCCGGCGGTCGAGCCGGAACGCGCGGCGTTGTCCCCACGCCAGACAGCGTGATGAGTCAGGCTGTTTTCGTCGCGTTCCTCGGCCTCGCTTTTCTCCAGTCGTCGACCGAGGCCCAGCCGATCGTGACGCGCGAGGTCTTCCTCATGGGGACCACCGCGGCATTTCATGTCCGTTCCCCCAATCGCGATTCCGCCATCGATCAGATCGAATCGGCTGTGGCCATCCTCGAGAGCGCGGAGCGCGAATTGAGCACCTGGATCGGCGACAGCGCACTCAGCCGCATCAACCGGGCTCATCTCGACGAACCGGTGTCGACCGGCCGCTCGATCTGTGAACTCCTGGAAACGCTGGCGTCGTGGTCGGAGGAGACCTGGAACGCCTTCGATCCCGCGGTAGGCCACCTGATCGACGTCTGGGGACTTCGCGACGGCGGCCGTTTCGCATCGCAAGCCGACGTCGAACGGGCCCTGGAGGATTCGGGCGTGGAGCACTTCGAGGTCGAACCTTCACCCGGTGGTTGCATCGTGACGCGGCGAAAAGACGTCCGGATCGATGCCGGTGCGTTCGGGAAAGGGGCGGGACTCGACCGTGTTGCCCGGCGCTTTCCGGGGGATCCGCCGAAGGATTCGTGGATGATCGACCTCGGCGGACAGATTGCCCTCGGGGGCGGACAGGCCTGGGAGGTGGCCCTTTCCCATCCGCGTCGGCGGGACCTCGAGGTCGCGCGCATCGTGATGGAATCGGGCTCGCTCGCTACCAGCGGAGGGTCGGAACACGACATCGCGGTCGAGGGGCGGATGCTCGGTCACATCCTCGACCCGCGAACAGGCGCGACCGTCGTTTCCGAAATTTCCGTCGTGGTGTGGCACTCCGAGGCACTCGTGGCCGACATCCTCTCCACAGCGCTCTACGTCATGGGGCTTCGGGAAGGATTCGAATGGGCGGAAAACCGCGGGATTGCGGCGGCGTTCCTGATTCCTGAAGAAGGCGACACGGACGAAGTCGAGATCCGGGCGACCACGCCCTTTCTCCGCGAATTTTCCCAAGTCGAGCTGGGTTCGACCGAATACCCGTAGCGTCAGGATTTCCGGCGCTTTGCGACCGCGCCCGCGAGAGTCTCGAGAAGCGGGACCGTGGACTCCCAGCCGAGACACGCGTCGGTGATGCTCTGCCCGTAGAGGAGATGGGCCGGGTCCACCAGATCCTGTCGTCCTTCCTTGAGGTGGCTTTCGATCATGACGCCCATGATTCGCTCGTCTCCCCGCGCGACCTGTTCGGCCACGCTCTGGCCGACGACGATCTGCTGCTCGTGTTTCTTGCTGCTGTTCGAGTGGCTGAGGTCGATCATGATGCGTTCGGCGAGTCCGGCCTTGGCCAGCCGTTCCGCGGCGGCGCTGACGCTGGCGGCGTCGTAATTGGGCTGTTTCCCGCCCCGAAGGATGATGTGGCAGTCCTGATTGCCCGTGGTCGATACGATCGCGGAGCGGCCGGCTTTCGTCACCGACAGGAAATGGTGGGGGTCCCGCGAGGCCAGGATCGCGTCGACCGCGATCTTCAGGTTCCCGTCGGTGCCGTTCTTGAATCCCACCGGACACGACAGCCCGGACGCGAGTTCCCGATGGACCTGGCTCTCGGTGGTTCGCGCTCCGATCGCCCCCCAACTGACCAGGTCGGCCAGGTACTGAGGCGAAATCATGTCCAGGTACTCCACTCCGGCCGGAACGCCCATGTTGTTCAGGTCGAGCAACAGCTTGCGGCCGATCCGCAAACCGTCGTTGATGTGGAAGCTCCCGTCGAGAAACGGGTCGTTGATCAGACCCTTCCACCCCACGGTCGTTCGAGGCTTCTCGAAATAAACCCTCATCACGATGAGGAGGTCGGAAGCGAGCCGTTCGCGTTCGACTCGAAGTCGTTGGGCATATTCCCGGGCCGCGGTCGGGTCGTGGATCGAACATGGGCCGACGATGACGAGCAATCGATCGTCGTCGCCGGACAGGATGTTATGAATGAAGTTCCGCGCCTCGAACGTCAGGGTGGCGGCGTCTTCGGTGATGGGCAGTTCCCGGAGCACCTCGTCTGGAGTCGCGACCTCCTTGATTTCGCGGATTCGGAGGTCGTCGGTTTTGTGTGATATTTCAGACACTTATCGTTCCCTTGTCGAATCCGGCATTATAGCTCGATTTCGTTCGCCAAAACCCGGCGCGGGTCTCCTCCGGCACACTCCAATGAAGCCGGGGGCGCTGGTAGTAGAATGAGCGGGTGGCCCGTACTTCCATTCGAAAGGCGTTTCAGGCGGTGGGGCTGATGCTCCTCGTCCACCAGTTGGGTGTGGGCCGGACGGCGATGCCCCAATCGGCCCTTTCCGTGGAAGACATCGTCTCCCGGGCCGTCGAACGGGCCGAACGGCAACGCGCTTCGGGCCAGGAGCTGTTCTATCGCGCTCGCATCGAGTCGCGCCTGGAACAGCTGGCCGACGACGGTCGTGTCGAGGAAACGGAACGGGAGTCCTTCGCCCTGTACGCCGTTGAGGGCGTGATGTTCGAGGAACTCGTCCGACGAGACGGCGAAGCCCTCGATGAGGACGAGATTCGCGATGAAGCGGAACGCCGGGAAGAGTTTCGAGAGAACGTGCGGGAACGTCTGAAGGAAGGAGAGAGTCCCCAGCCGGAGCGGGAGGATTCCGTCGAGTTCGATCAGGAATTCGTGTCGCGATACCGGTTCTCCCTCGTCGGGGAGGAAGCCGTCGACGGGCACGCGTGCTGGATCGTGTACCTGGCTCCCAGGAGCGAAGACCTCCCGGTCCGTCGCCGGATCGACAATGCGCTGAACAACTCGACGGGCCGCCTCTGGATCAGCCAGGACGACTTCGGCGTTGCGCGCGTCGAGTTCGAGATGGCGCGGTCGGTTCGCTTCTGGGGAGGGATCCTCGGGACGCTTCGGAATGCGCGTGGGCGTCTCGAGTTTACGCGTGTGGCCGACGATGTCTGGCTGCCGGAGAACGTCGACATCCAGATCGACCTCCGAATCCTCTTCAGCAACATCCGGCGTCGAATCCTGCGCGACTTCGAGGGCTATACCCGGACGTCCATGGCCGATTGATCAGGCGCCGATTGCCGAGTGGCGGGGCGCTTCGGTCCGTTCATCGTCGCCCGGGACAGGGTCGAAATGGCCCCGTTCCCAATCCGCGCGTGCCCGTTCGATACTTTCGGGAGAACTCGAGACGAAGTTCCACCAGATGTGACGTTCCCCGTCGAGCGCGTCACCTCCAAGAAATACGACGCGAGCCCCTTCCGTCCCGGAAGAAACGCGGAGTCCGGGTTCGGGTTGAGGCCCGAAAACAACGAGTTCAGCCTCGTTCGAGGGAGTGTCTCCAACGTTTGCGGAGCCGGAAACGACGTACATGCCCAATTCCCGGGCCGACGGCAGCGTGACCGAGCCGCCTGGTGGGAGCGTCACGTCCACGTAGAGGGCCGGGGATGCGGTCACGACCGGGGAGCGAAGATCCCGGAACTCGCCCACGAGGACACGTCCCGCGGATTCCCCTTCGGTCCAGTCCGGCAGCGCGGACTTCGGATAGTGAACGAACGTGGGCGCGGTCTCTTCCTGCGGTTTCGGCAAGGCGACCCAGAGCTGGAGCGCGTGGATGGTTTCCCGCCTCCCACGCGCGACCGGTCCCGTTCGTTCGGAGTGCACGATCCCCGTCCCCGCATGCATCCAATTGACTTCACCGGGCCGGATCTCCTGGGTGAACCCGAGGCTATCGCGGTGAACGATCGAACCCTCGAACAGGTAGGTGACTGTCGCAAGGTGAATGTGCGGATGCGGAGGAACGTCGATTCCTTTCCCCGGAGCGAGGATTGTGGGACCGAGATGGTCGAGGAAGATGAAGGGTCCGACCATCCGGCGTTCGCGCGCGGGCAGGACGCGGCGGATTCCGGTTCCACCGAGTTCGCGCCGCCGGGCGTGAATGACGGTCTCGACGTTCACCATTCCGGAAGGCATTCGTCGATCTTAGCGCGAAACACCGAGGCATGAACGCGGGCAAGGACGGTGTACTATCGCTCGGAGGACGGGAGGTATCCATGGCAACTCGAGTGCTCGCGATGATCATGGCCGGCGGACGCGGAACACGCCTGTTCCCCCTGACCAAGCTCCGCAGCAAGCCGGCCGTCCCGTTCGGCGGGAAATACCGCATCATCGATTTCGTTCTCAGCAACTTCGTGAACTCGGGGATCCGGTCGATCTACGTGTTGACCCAGTTCAAGGCCCAGGCCCTCCTGCAGCATCTCCGCGATGGGTGGAACTTCGGATCCCTCCTGAAGGAGAACTTCGTCATACCGGTCCCCGCGCAGATGAACATCGGGGACCACTGGTATCTCGGGACCGCGGACGCGATCTACCAGAACATGGATCTGATCGCGCGTTCCCGCCCGGATCTGGTTGCGGTCTTCGGAGCGGATCACATTTACAAGATGGACATCCGGCAGATGACGCGGTTCCACCACGGCGTGAACGCCGTGGGGACCGTCGCCGCACTTCCGGTCCCGGTGTCCGAGGCGTCGTCGTTCGGGACGATCGAGGTGGACGACCAATGGCGCATCACCGGTTTCTACGAAAAGACTCCGAACCCGCCCCAGATTCCGGGACGTCCGGGTTGGGCGCTGGCGTCGATGGGAAATTACCTCTTCGAGACCGAGATCCTCGCCAACGCCCTGAAGACGAACGCATCGGAGATCGGGACGAAACACGACTTCGGGAACGACATCCTTCCGAAGCTGGTTCGCGCCTACCCGGTTTATGCCTACAACTTCCGCACCAATCGAATCCCCGGGGAGACGGAGAGAAGCCTGGGATACTGGCGCGACGTCGGGACGATCGAAGCGTATTACGACGCCAACATGGACCTGCGTTCGGTCGATCCCGAACTCAATCTGTACAACCCCGAGTGGCCGATTCGGACCGCCGCGTACAACGAAGGCCCGATCAAGTGCACGTTCAACGAGGAGGGGAGGCGCGGATCACTGATCGACTCGATCGCCTGTTCCGGGTGCATTCTCGCCGGCGGCGAGGTCATCGGATCCGTACTGGGCCGAAAGGTCTACGTCGATAGCGGCGCTCACGTGAGCGAGTCGATCCTGATGGAGAACTCCCGGATCGGGGCGGGCGCCCGCCTTCACAAGGTCATCGTCGACCGCAACGGTGTCGTTCCTGCCGGCGAACAGATCGGGTTCGATCCGGCGAAGGATCGAGAGAAATACCACGTGACCGACACCGGGATCGCCGTCGTGTTGGGGCACTCCACGCCCATCCAGATCTCGAGCGTCGAGGTGTGGCCGTCCGATTGAAGAGCATCGGAACCCCGTTCACCCGCCGTCCGGAAAACATTGTCGCGCACGCGGGCGATACATCAG